>CAMFTS010000011.1 GCA_945988915.1 uncultured Clostridia bacterium | reverse complement strand
CGATATGTTGAACCGATATTTGAAACAGTTACGGTGCCTTGTTCAATATCGTGCTTTGTGAGTCTTTCGGTTTTCGGAATTGCTTCGTATTCTTTCTTTGCTTTTCCCTTTAAAGTCTTTACCTTATGCTTGCCTGTCTTTGAGCCGATAAGACGGTAAACGGTCTGCATAATTTTACCCTTCTTAAGAGCTGTAATTGTGTTGTCAAGAGATACCTCAAACATTGCTTCATTGAGATTTGTATTCTCTGCACGGCGAGCAACATCTTTGATTTCAGCGGACATTTCGTCAAGGTTTTTATTCTCAAAATTGTGAAGATTTACTGTCATCATTTCGCCGTTCGGAAGTATCATCGGCATAGAAATATTTATATCTTCATAAGTGTTGATTTCGCCGCGAACAAGCTTTCGGTTGAAATTGATATGTGAGTTCATAATCGGTGCTGCTTTAAGTCCTTCTGTGATTACTTTCAGCATAAGGGTATTAACTGAAATTTTGTCTTCCTTGCTTCTTTCCAAATTCAATTTCTTGTATTCTGACATAAAAGCTGAAACATCAGGCTCATAATTATATGTTACATGCGGAATTGTTTCCCAACTTTCTGCTGTCATATTTGAAACTATTTTTCTCTGAATTCCGAAGTGGATAGTGTTTGTTTTTTTCATAGTGATTATCTCCTTTGATAATAAAAGTTTTAATATTTTGAATGGTTTGTTTTTTTATTTTGCCGAAGCTGAACTCCCGTTCGCTCGGTACACCCATATAGTACAAAAAAACAGTCGGTTGCACCACCAACTTTGCTTTACAAGTGTATTTTTTTACGGAAACTTTCGGTTGCATTTTTCCGCAACCACGCATTATCAAGGGTTTTGGCGCTTTAAATAAGTATTGAAAATTGTTTGCTTATATATTAAAATATTATTATTAATTCAAAAAAACGGCGGTGCTTTTATGGAAATTAATGAAAAAATACTTTCAGGAAAAACAAGCTTAGGAATAGAATTCGGCTCTACAAGAATCAAAGCGGTGCTTATAGACGATGAAGCAAATCCCATTGCTTCGGGAAGTCATACTTGGGAAAACAGACTTGAAAACGGAGTGTGGACTTACACGCTCGATGACATTCATTCAGGTCTTCACGACTGCTATAATGAACTTAAAAAAGATGTCAAAGAAAAGTATTCAACAGAGCTTACCACTGTCGGCTCAATCGGAATTTCAGCTATGATGCACGGATATATGGCTTTTGACAAAGACGGTAATTTGTTAGCTCCGTTCAGAACCTGGAGAAATACAATTACCGAAAAAGCAAGTGAAGAATTGACTGAACTTTTCGGTTTTAATATTCCGCAGAGATGGTCAATTTCTCATCTTCGTCAGGCTATGATAAATAAAGAAGAGCATCTGAAAAATCTATCAAAGCTTATGACGCTTGCTGTATATATACATTCAAGATTAACGGGTGAATTTGCAGCCGGTATCGGTGAGGCGAGCGGTATGTTCCCGATAGATTCAACAACTTATAATTATGACGAAAAAATGCTCAAGAAATTTGACGAACTGATTACAAATGACGGCTATGATTTTAATTTGAAAGATATACTTCCTAAGGTGCTTGTTGCAGGTGAGAATGCGGGAACACTTACCGAAGCAGGTGCAAAATTCCTCGATGAAAGCGGAACGCTTAAAGCAGGTATTCCCGTATGCCCTCCCGAAGGTGATGCGGGAACAGGAATGACCGCAACAAATGCCGTCAGAGAAAAAACAGGTAATGTAAGTGCCGGCACAAGTATTTTCTCAATGGCAGTTTTGGAAAAAGCTCTTAAAGGCGTTTATACCGAAATTGATATGGTTACAACTCCTGCAGGAAAACCCGTTGCCATGGTACACTGTAACAACTGTACGGGAGATATTGACGCTTGGGTAAAGCTATTCTCTGAATTCGCTGTACTTTCGGGCAATCCCGTTGAAAAATCAAAGCTTTACGATATGCTCTATTTTGAAGCATTAAAGGCTGACAAAGACTGCGGCGGTCTTGTTTCATATAACTATTATTCAGGTGAGCCTGTTTCTGATTTATCAGAGGGAAGACCTTTATTCGTAAGAACACCCGATGCAAAATTCAGCCTTGCAAACTTTATGAGATGTGAACTTTATTCTGCATTTGCAGCTCTCAAAAACGGCAATGATATTCTTTTCAAAAAAGAGGGAGTAACTCTCGAAAAAATCTCAGGCCACGGAGGACTTTACAAAACTGAGGGCGTGGGACAGAAGATTACCGCAGCCGCACTCAATACTAAAGTTACTGTTATGAAAACGGCGGGCGAGGGAGGACCTTGGGGTATGGCCGTCCTTGCTTTGTATATGACGGATAAAAAAGAAAATGAAAGCCTTGAGGATTATCTTGACAACAAGATTTTTGTAAATGCCGAAAGCTCAACGGTTGAGCCAGATCAAGATGATGTTAAGGGATTTGAGAAATTTATGGCAAGATATAACAGTACAATTGCTGCAGAAAAAGCAGCTGTTGAGAGATTAAAATAATTTATTCGATCGGAGAAAACTTATGAGCTATAAAGTACATGTCGCATACGGCTTTCATGTTAATTGCTATCACTCATACAGAGGTGATACAAATGACAAGCAAGGTTTCGGCGGCGATATAAGGATTATCAGAAAAATAATAAGCACTCTTAACGAATTCAACGAGCAGGGAATTCCCGTAAAGGGTACTTGGGATTTTGAAAATGCATATTCAATTGAAGATATACTTCCTGAATATGCACCTGATATTTTAGAGAACATAAAAGTTCGATGTGAGAAATACGGTGATGAAAATATAATAATGGGCTATAACAACGGCGCATTGTCTGCAATGAATGAAGAAGAGCTTTCTGCTTCGATAAATCTTGCAATAACAAACGAAAAGGGATCAGGACTTAAAGATGTCTTCGGTACATATGAACCGGTAGTGCGTCCGCAGGAGGTTATGTTTACACCTTCTCAGGTTTCAACCTATAACAAGCTTGGTATTAAAGCACTTTGCCTGTATTATAGCTGTGTCCCGTTTGATGCATTCCGTACTTTTATTCCGCAGCTTACAGATGAGTATGCTTTTAACCCTGTAAATTATGTTTATAAAGGTGAAAAACTGACAGTAATGCCGACATATAACAATTCGGACATTGTCGATGCGGGCTCGCTTCGTTATCTTTGCTATGATCTGCATAAGCAACAGTCAGAGGGTAAAATTAATAACGATGTTTTAGTGTTTATAAATATGGACGCCGATGCTATTTTCTGGGAATCACTTGTTCCGAAAGCGCTTGATTTTATTCCGAATGCAGATGGAATACACGGATTGGTAAAGGAAGTTGCCGATCTTGATTATGTTGAGTTCGACACAGTAGGTAATTATATTAAAAACCACGAGCCTCTTTGTGATATTGAGTTTACAGAAGATACGGCAGACGGTGGTTATTCAGGTTATGCGAGCTGGTCGGAAAAACCGTTTAATTCACAGATTTGGACACGCCTTGAAAGAGCGCGGGCATATGCTAAGCTTTATAAAAAGGACAGCGCTTCACCGTCTTTTGACGACAGAATTATGCTCCTCTCTACTACTCATTTCGGCTTAGCTTCTCCCGTGCTTAATGTTCAGCGAGAAAAAAAGGCTCTTGAGTTTTCGGAAAACGCAGTTAATGCAGAGCTTAATTCTCAAAAGCAAGGGAAAGAGTTTACTCTGAAAAACATTTCTGATTCTGACCTTACAAGTGTCCAATTGAAGATTGAAGACGGTTATCTAAAAAGAATAAATGAGTTTGAAATTACGGGCAAGAATGTAAAATCATTCGTAGCAGACGCAATTGATTTCTACGAAAGCGGATGCGTTAAGACAGTATTTGCAATAATTAGATTTAATTCCGTAAATAAAACAGAGAAGCTTAAATTCTCTAATACGGCGAAATACAGAAATAAAGCAAAAGATTTTGAGCTTAAATCTGAAAGCCTTAGAGTTAAACTCTGCGAGCACGGAAATATTCTTTCGGTAAAGTATAAGGACAGATTTATCGGCTCAAAGAATTTCCTTGAAAGCTATATTAACTATAACGGTATTAAGTACCGTTTTGAAAATCAGTCCATTGAAAAGCTGTCCCTTGCAGGCGAAGGTGCCGGCTATACGGTTAAGGGAAAAATAAATCTTCCCACACAGATAGAAAGCGGCAGCTATGAGTTTAAATTCTTTACATTTAAAGATGCTGACTGTGTATTTATCGATACGCATATTAAGTATCCGTACACAAAGGAAGAAACAGAAATTTCAACTGAATCAACGGCTCTCGGCAGAAAATCCGATGTAAAATGGCTTGAGGCTGTTCCGTTTTCAATAACACCTATATTTAACAAGGATATTTCTGTTGTCAAGAAGAACTATGAGGAAGATATTTCATCATATGAAATCTCGGATTTTGGCAAGTTTATTCCCGAAAATAAAAATCTGGACTCGTTTAATCACCATTTGACAAACGGTATGATTGCTGTTGCTGACAGCAAAATCGGTATGCTGATTGCAAATGCCAAACAGGTTATGAGTTCGATGGCATACTGTCCGATGAGATTAAAAACAGAAAATGAAAGGCAAACGGTAACGCTTAATCCTTTCGGTACATATTACGGAAAGCAGAGAAAATATCCTACGCGTTCAAACGGTTGCGCTGCTGATGCGTTTACAGTGGTGTCTCCGCAATCGCGGTCAATCGCACCGTCATACAACGGTGTAGAGCAGTGGATGTCACTTGCTCTTGTCTGTTATGACGGACTTTATCCCGATGATAAGACAATGAATTTTGTTAACGGATTTTCGGAGGGCTCGGCTGCTGTTGACGGAAATGATAAGACAGTAACCTCGTTTAAAGAAGATAATGTTAATTTTAAAGCTATTACTGAAAACAAAGTCTCCGATGATGAGCTTAAAAGCGTAATTGTTTCAGGCGGTAATGCAAATGATATTGTCAATATGGGCAATATACTCTTAAAGGTTGTAAAGACAATGGTAAAAGCAAAAATCAAAGGACGAAAGGCATAAGCAAATTCTGCGCGGCGGGGGGTTGACTCCCGCCGTTATTTTTTGTATTTAATAAATCTGTTCTCATAAAATATAATTTAAAAAGAAAGTCAAATTTCACAAAAAAAGGGCGTTACTTTCTACATCTTAAAAGACTTCAATTTGTTGACATACATATTGTATAGAGGTAAAATATAATTGATTAACAGCGTTAAATAATTGCGGAACACAGGGGGGATGATATGCTTGAATTCGAGGTCAAAGAAAATGGCGTCAATCTGTTAAAAAACGGAAATGTGATTTTTGAAATAAATGACGGCGACAGGCCCCTTTGTTTCGGATGCGGAAAAAACAATTATAAAATGAGTCATGGCAGCTTTAAAATAAAAGAAGTTAAATCAAAGCCTGACTTGCTTGCTTTGAAAAATATAACTGCTGATAAAAATACTGTCAGGGCAGAAACCGCTCAGGGTAACATAACGCTTGAAATAAAAAAAGAAAATCATCTGTCCGTGCATCTTGACGGCTTTGAAAAATACAACAGACTGTATATCCGACTTCCGGCTGAAAAAAATGAGCACGTTTACGGAACGGGCGAACTGTTTTCGGAATTTGATTTGAGAGGCAAAAATGTAAATTGTTGGGTTGCGGAGCATATTAACGCTTTGCAGGTAGGAAAAAAACTCGTAAAGCAGATTTTCGGATTTAAAGATTCAACAGGGAAACAGAAGTTTTCAAATTATGAAACATATTACGCTCAACCGACATTCTTAAGCTCAAGAAAGTATTATTTTCACTCTTTTACAACAGCAAGAGCGGAATTTGACTTTTCAGGCGCAGACAGGCATTTGATAAAAATTGATGAAATCGCGGATTTTTGTTTCGGCTTCGGCGACACTTTTGAAGAAGCGATTTCGGATTTGTCATTGACCTTAGGCAGACAGCCCGAATTACCCGATTGGGTTTACGACGGCGAAATACTCGGTATTCAAGGCGGTACCGAGGTGATGATGCAAAAGGTTGAAAATGCGCTTGCACACAATATGGCTGTGACCGGTGTATGGATTCAGGACTGGGAGGGCAGACGGGTTACCGCAGTCGGTAAGCAACTCTTCTGGAATTGGGAACACGACAAAGAGCTTTATCCTCATTTGCCCGAAAAGATAAAAGAATTAAATGAAATGGGCATTAAAGTTCTCGGCTATTGCAACACATTCTTAGCAGTTGAAAAGCCGCTTTATAAAGAGGCAAGCGAAAAGGGATATTGTGTAAAGGATAAAGAGGGTAAGGATTATTATGTTAAAATAACTACTTTCCCTGCGGCAATAGTTGACCTAACAAATCCTGAAGCTTATGAATGGCTCAAAAATATAATTAAGAAGAATATGATTGATTTCGGTCTGTCCGGCTGGATGGCTGATTTCGGTGAATATCTTCCTACGGATGCTGTACTTTACAGCGGCGAAGATGCGGAGCTTATACATAACACCTGGCCTGCGCGTTGGGCAAAGCTTAACAGAGAGGCGGTCGAAGAGGCGGGTAAGCTCGGCGAGATAATGTTCTTTACAAGAGCGGGCTCCGGTGAAACACCGAAATACTCTACAATGATGTGGAACGGTGACAATCATGTAGATTTCTCAATAGATTTCGGTCTGCCGTCGGTAATTCCTGCTATGCTTTCGCTGACCTGCAGCGGTTACGGGTTGTCACATTCAGACATAGGAGGTTACACTACATTTTTCAACCTTAAGCGAAGCGACGAATTATTTATGCGCTGGTGTGAAATGAATGCATTTACACCTTTGCTTCGCGGACATGAAGGGCTTAATCCTGATTTGAATGTGCAGTTCGACTCAAGTGAAGAGGTGTTGATGCACGGCGCAAAATTCAGTAACATTCACAAGTCGTTGAAGCCTTATCTGAAAGACAGCGTAAAATACAATGCCGAAACGGGCGTAGGTGTTGTAAGACCTTTATTCTTTTATTATGACGAGGAAAAGGCATATACGGAATGCTACGAGTATTTGCTCGGCCGCGATATCCTTGTTGCACCTGTAATAAGACCTAAGCAGACAGTCAGAAAAGTATATCTTCCTGATGACGATTGGATTCATTTGTGGTCAGGAACAGAATATCAAGGCGGTGAATACGAAATTCCGTCACCTATCGGTGAGATACCTGTATTCATCAGAAAACAAAGCAGTTTTAAAAATGAATTTATGAATCTGAATAATATTTAAAGGAGGAGAAATACAATGTCAGAAAATCAAGCTACTCACGGTATAAAAATGAAAGACCGTATCGGTTACGCACTCGGTGATACTGCCGGTCTTTTGACATTTGCACTTATTTCATCGTTTTTGCAGGTGTTCTATACCGACTCTTTGGGAATAGACCCTAAAAAACTTGTTATGTTCTTCTTGATAGCACGCATCTGGGACGCAATCAACGACCCGATGTGGGGCTCGTTTATTGATTCAAGAAAGCCAACCAGATACGGACGCTTCCGACCGTATATCTTCGGTGCGTCAATTCCGCTTGCAATTACGGCTTTGTTGATGTTTACCGATGTTCCGATGGTAATCAACAACTTGTTCGGAACAAGCCTTGTCTGGTCAGAGAGTCAGTATCTTATTTATGCTTATGTTACATACATTTTATACGGTATGATGTACACAGGCACTAACATTCCTTACGGCTCACTCGCATCAGTTATCACCGATGATGAAATTGAACGCTCCTCACTTTCAATGTGGCGTTCAATCGGTGCAGGTCTCGGCGGACTTCCCGCACAGATTCTATTGCCGATGATGGTTTATACAACTCTTATGGTTGACGGCAAAGAGGTTAAACAACTCAATGCTATGAAAATGTTCTATGCGGTTTTAATACTTGCAGTATTAACAGTTGTAGTTTATTACTTGCATTTTAAGTTTACAAAGGAAAGAGTTACATTACCTCCGAAACAGAAACAAGAGAATTTTAATGTGTTGAATACAATCAAATTCTTACTTAAAAACAAGCCGTTCTTGTCACTTTGCGGTGCGTCAATGCTTCTTATTGCATTCCAGATGTACACACAGACTAACTATAACTATCTTTTCAAAAATTATTACGGCAAGCCGGGGCTCTATTCACTGGTAACTGTTTGCACATATTTGCCAATGGCTTTTTTCATTCCGTTTATGTCGAAGTTTATTCGCAAGTTCGGCAAAAAGGAAATCTGTGCAGCAGGTCTCGGATTTGCAGCAGTAATCAATATAATTATGTATGCTTTGAGATTTACTCCGCTTGTAGAGAATCCATACATTTTCTTAGTTCTGGTATTCCTGAGCGGTGCAGGTCAGACTTTCTTGGTGCTTGAAATCTGGGCTCTCGTTATGGATGTTATCGATTATCAGGAATTGCTTTCCGGAAGGCGTGAAGAGGGAACAAGCTATGCTTTCTTCTCATTCACCCGTAAGCTTGGCCAAACTCTTGCAGGTGTTGGGTCAACATCTTTATTGTCATTGATTGGCTATGATGTTTCCAATGTTGATGTCGGTCAGAGCGAGGAAGTGCTTTCAAGACTTTATGATGTTACAACGCTTATTCCCGCAATAGTTCTCGGCATTATGTTTGTACTTCTGACATTTGGATATAAGCTTTCAAAAGCAAACCTTGAAAAATTACATTCAGAGCTTGACGCTAAGAGAGAAGCGGAATAATTACTATTTAGGAGAAATAAAATGAAATACTTTTTAGACAGCGCAAAAATAGATGAAATTCGTGAAGCTTACGAAACATTCGGAATAGACGGCATCACAACAAATCCAAATCATATTATGAATTCAGGCAAGCCTTTTTACACCGTAATCGGAGAGCTTGCAGACTTCGTAAAGGAAAAAGGAATTGAGGGTTGGGACAAATTCCCGATTTCAGTTGAAATAAATCCACACCTTGACGATGCAGACGAAATGGTTGAAATGGGCACAAAAATATCTTCAATGTGCAAGAATTTTGTTATTAAAATTCCGTGCACTGATGCAGGAATTACAGCTGCAAAAAGACTTGAAGAAAAAGGAGTAAGAACAAATCTTACACTTGTATTTTCACCTACACAGGCACTTATTGCAGCAAAGAATAATTCACTCTTCGTTTCACCTTTTATCGGGTGGAAAGAAAACAGCGGTGAAGACTGTGCTCAGTACATTCAGGACATCGTTGACATTTATTCCAATTACGGATTTTACGGTAAAACCGAAATCATTTGCGCGGCTGTCAGAAACGGTAAGCAGATAGTTGACTGTGCCGTTGCAGGTGCCGATATCGTTACTGCCGGCTTGCAGGTGTTTAAAGACAGTTTCTATCATCCTTTCACAGACTACGGTCTTAAAAAATTTCAGGACGCTTGGGACAACACAATTACAGAATAATAATCAACCTTTTTCGCTCCCTCTTTGAGGGAGCTGTCACTATAAGTGAATGAAATACAAATCATTAAATATTGATCTGTCAGAGGGTAATAAAATGAAAATAGGTTTTATAGGACTCGGCATTATGGGCGAGTCAATGAGTGAAAATATTGTAAAAAAGCATAACGATAAGGTTTATGTTTCGGACCTCAACAAAGCACAGGTTGAAAAGCTTGCAGAAGTTGGTGCAATAGCTTGTGAAAATAATGCCGAGGTCGCAAAAAATGCTGATATTATTATTACTATGGTGCCGAAATCCGAACATTCAAAAGCGGTATATAAAGAAATCTTACCGTACTTGAATGAAACAAAACTCTGTATCGATATGAGCACTATTGACCCCGATATATCAGTTGAAATTTCAAAATTCGTTAAAGAAACAGGTGCAGAGTTTATTGACGCTCCTGTTGTAAAATCAAAGCCTGCCGCAATTTCAGGCACACTCGGTATTTATGTCGGAGGCAGTAAAAATGCGTTTGAAAAAGCAATGCCGATTCTTTCATATATGGGAAGTAATATTATTCATATGGGAGAAAACGGCAAAGGTCTTGTTATGAAAATCTGCCATAATACGCTTGTTGCAGAAATTCAGAACGGCGTAAACGAAACTATTGCATTGGCACAGAAAATGGGAATCTCAATCGATGACTTTGCAACAGCTGTTTCATATGGCGGCGGACAGAATTTTTATCTTGACGGTCAGGCACAGAATATAAAAAATGAAAATTGGACCACAGCATTTTCGCTTGAAAATATGCACAAGGATTTAGGCATTTGCCAACGCCTTTCAAAAGCGCAGAATTTCTCAATGCCCGGTATGGAAAATGCAAAAGCTGTTTATGACAAGGGCATAGAAGAGGGCATAGGCAAGGAAGATTTCCGCGCAACCTACAAAATAGTAAAAGCAAGGTAACAAAAATGTTGGAAAGATTAAATGAAGTAAATGATATTACGGTATATTCCGTGTTTTCTTCCGAATTCAGTTCATACGGCAGAATACTGTCGGGCTATGATTTTCGGGATTTAATCTCATATATTGAGGAGGAAACCGAAATACCCGAAAGCGGAAATATATATGTTCCGTCAGTTGAAAAAGCTGAAAAACTTCCTATCTGTAATGTTGTAAAGAATACAGTTTTCGGTGAGAGTGATATTCAAATCGGATACTGTAACGGCAGAAATACTACATACAACGGTTTTGAATATCATAAATCACCTGAAATAAATGTTGCTGTAACCGATTTTATGCTCGTTCTCGGCCACAGCTTTGAAATTCAGAATAATACATACAGAACAGAGCAGGCAAAGGTATTCTTTGTGCCTAAGGGAACGGCAATAGAAATGTTCGGTACTACCTTGCATCTTTCACCTTGCAGAGTATGTGACTCGGGCTTTAAAGATATAGTTATTCTGCCGCGCGGAACTAACACTCCGCTTGAAAATAAAACGATTACCGACGCGGAGTCGAAACTCTTATTGCAGAAGAATAAATGGGTGCTTGCACATTCCGAACGCGAGCCGCTCATAAAGCAAGGTGCGGTTGCAGGTGTAATCGGAGAAAATAAAGAGCTAAAATACTGATTGAGAGGAATAAAAATGACAGATTTTCAGTTAGCATATGTGCCCATAGGTGTACCTACCTTTCACCTTGAGAGCGCACAAAAAGAATATGAAAAATCGGTTGCATTATTGAATACACTGACAGACTCGGTTAAATCGCCGAGCGAAATGCTTTTATCTGTTGATAAATTAAATGAATTTCTTGATTCAATAAATCCCGACCTGATTATTTTGCAGAATATAACATTTGCAAATTCCGCTTATGCAAGCGAGGTAATTCGCAGATTTAACTGTCCTGTTCTCTTATGGACCTTGCGCGAACCCGTCATTGACGGAGGAAGACTTCGCCTTAATTCTTTGACAGGCGCATATTCTGCGGCAAATACTGTTATGCAGTTCAGAGATGAGCCGTTACAGTATGTGTTCGGCGCACCGCAGGAAGAAAAAGTAAAAAATGAAATAAATGCTGTCATAAGAGCCGCAAAGATAAAAAAAGCGCTCAAGAGCTTAAATATTGTTTCTGTCGGTCACACGCCTCAGGGCTTCGGCTTCGGCAGAGCATCAGATGCAGAAATGCTTAAAAACTTTGGCGTAAATCTTATTTCTATTGAAGCAAGAGAATTGATTGAAAAGGCAAAAGCTTATACCGAAGAAGATGTTGCCGAATATTTGAAAGATGCAAATAATAAAACGGTAGGTCTTGAATGTATTCCCGAAAAGAACAGAATAGATTTTGCCCGTCTTTACAAGGCATATGCAGAGTATGTCAATGAGAATAAAATCGGCGCTCTTTCTTCTCGTTGCTGGCCTGATTTCTTCACGGCATTCGGCACACCTGTTTGCACGGTTCTTGCAATGCTCAACGATTTAGGTGTTGCTGCCGCTTGCGAGGCAGATACCTACGGCGCACTTTCTATGTATATCGGTCAACAGTTGACAAACAAGCCGACATTTTTCGGTGACCCGGTTTCGCTTGACGAAAAAGAAAATACTATTACATTCTGGCATTGCGGAACAGCAGCCTGTTCACTTGCGAGAGAGGATACAGGCGCGCAAATCGGCGTTCACTGTAACCGCAAAATCGGACCTACGCTCGAATTCGGATGCAAGGCTGCAAAAGATGTTACGGTATTCAGAATAGGCAAAAAAGCAGACGGTAAATTCCGTATGTTTATCTGTAAAGGCGAAGCACTTGACAAGCCGAAACAGTTCAACGGCACATCTGTTGTCGTTAAAACCGTAAATGATGCTGAAACAATAGTAAAATCAAGCGTTAAGGCAGGCTTTGAACCTCATTTCGCAGTTGCTTACGGCGATATAAAAACGGAACTTACGGCACTCTGCGAGATGCTTAGTATTGAGATTTGCGAATATTAAGGACTGAAAATGTTAAGAAAAATCATCTTTTTAATTGTAGTTTTGATTACAAATATTATTCAGGGAATAACAGGTTTTGCAGGTACTGTGCTTGCAATGCCTCCCTCGGTTTTGCTTGTCGGATTTGAAACCGCAAAACCTATTTTAAATGTTCTCGGTATTCTGGCGGGGATTTATGTAGTCGCAACTTCATATAAAAGCATTGACAAAAAGGAATTTACAAAAATCGTCGGAGTAATGCTTCTGGGTATTGCTTCAGGCATTTTATTGAAGTCAATGTTCACGGGTAATCCGTTGTTGCTGTATAAAATACTCGGAGCAATAGTAGTCAGCATAGGTCTTTTCGGAGTTTATAAAGTGTTCATTAAAAAGAATGACTCGGACAAACCGCAGAATAAAATTGTTTCTTATTCTCTGCTGATTTCATCGGGAATAGTTCACGGAATGTTTGTGTGCGGAGGTCCGTTGCTCGTAAGCTATTTAACGGGAAAAATCAAGGACAAGCAGACCTTCCGTTCCACAATTTCGGCAGTATGGGTAGTGCTTAATTCTGTGATTATGTTTGACGATATCAGAGCAGGATACTTTACTTCGGATATGTTCGTTTTGCTTGCGGTTTCCTGTGCTGTTCTGTTTTTGGGAATGATAATCGGAAACAGGCTTTACAGTAAAATGAGCAGAGAGCTTTTTATGAAGATTACATATGTTTTGCTTGTGATTTCAGGAGCATCACTTTTTATAAAACAGTAAGAAAGGAGTAAGATATGAAACTGACAGGGATAAATATGAATGATGTAAAACATTCCAACAGAACGGCAGTTTTATATCTTCTCAACAGAGAGGGCGAGCTCTCTCGTAAAGATATCGCTCAAAAGCTCGGATTGACTCCTGCGGCCGTTACAAAAATATGCCGTGAATTGCTTGAGGAAAAAAAGATAATCGAAATAGGTAAGTCGGATGAAAACATTAAAGCCGGCAGAAAGAAAATACTGATTTCGTTGAATGCCGATAAGCTTTTTGCGATAGGTGTAAGTCTTGAGCTTGATTATTGTAATTACGGAATCTATACCGTTTCGGGAAAGACCGTATTGCGCGAACGAATTGCATTTGACAGGAATAAAAAACCGGAAGCTTTTTTAAATCAGATTTCAGCTGAAATAAACGCTTTAATTAAAAAATCAAGAACGGCAAGAAAGAATATCATAGGCGTTGGTGTCGGAATTGTCGGTGCTGTGAATTCGGAGGGCATAACCGTCGGAAAATACGGATTGTGGCAGGAGGATGTTCGGGTAAGAGAAATATTTGAAAAGAATTTAAAAATGCCCGTCAAAGTAGATAATAATATAAAAGCATTTGTACTTGCTCAAACCTTATTTGAAAAGCAAGCTCAAGGCAGAAATCAGCTTTTTATTAAGTGGGGACCCGGCGTTGGCTCTGCAATTATGATTGACAGCGAGGTGTTCTCAAGCAATAAAAGCGGAGAGGCTGAAATCGGTCATTATATAGTCCGGCCCAACGGTACGCCCTGTCGTTGCGGAAGAAAGGGCTGTCTTGAAACTTATGTTTCAACCGGTGCAATAATAAACAGAATTAAAGAAAGCTATTCAAAAGAAACCACACCGTCACTTTTTGCTTTGACAAACGGAAAAAGTGAAAACATTAACTATGAGCTTTTGGCAGAAAACAGAGAAAAGCTGGACAAATGTATTTTGGAAATAATCGACAGAAGAATTAACAGAATGGCACGCGCGGCGGTAAATGCCGCAACGCTTTTTGACCCTGACGGCGTTGTAGTTTTCGGATATATGTTTGACAGATATACAACGCAAAGGTTTATAGAATACTGTAAAAATTATTATCAAAAATATGACGAGAATTTCATAACCGTATCGACGCTTTTCGACAAGTCGCAGTACATAGGCGCTGTCGCCTTGGCACTGAAAAATATGTTTTTTGAAAAGTGAGGTTTTTTATATATGATAAGAGTTCTTTTCGTTTGCCACGGCAATATTTGTCGTTCTCCTATGGCGGAATTCGTACTTAAGGATATTGTCAATAAAACGGGCAAGGCCGATGAGTTTTATATTGAGTCTTGTGCAACAAGCACCGAGGAAATCGGAAACGATATTCACAGGGGAACAAAGGAAGTTCTGCACCGGCATAATATTCCGTTTTCAAAAAGAGCGGCAAGACAAATCACAAAATCCGACTATGAAAAATTTGATTACATAATCGGTATGGACGAGTATAATATTAAAAATCTCAACAGAATGTCAGGCGAGGATAAAGACGGTAAAATTTATAAATTACTCGACTTTACCGCGTCGCCTCGAGATGTTGCAGACCCTTGGTACACAGGTGATTTTGACAAAACATATACTGACATTTTTAACGGCTGTACTGCTTTTATTAATAAAATTTTAATAAAATAATTCTTGAAAAAACACTTTTTAAGCTTTATAATTTATGTGTATTTTAATCAGAAAGGAAATGATAAAATGAAAGATTTAAAAGGCACAAAAACAGAAGCAAATTTGCTCGCAGCATTTGCAGGTGAATCACAGGCAAGAAACAAATATACATATTTTGCTTCAAAGGCTAAGAAAGACGGTTATGTTCAGATAGCTAATATCTTCCAGGAAACAGCTGATAACGAAAAAGAACACGCAAAGATTTGGTTCAAGCTTTTGGAAGGCGGCTCAATTAAGAGCACGGTTGAAAATCTTGCAGCAGCTGCAGACGGTGAAAACTATGAATGGACCGATATGTATGCTCAGTTTGCAAAGGAAGCTAAAGAAGAAGGCTTTGATCACATAGCATATCTTTTTGAGCAGGTTGGCGCTATCGAAAAAGAACACGAAGAAAGATACAGAAAGCTCCTTAAGAACATTGAGGACGGTGTAGTATTCTCAAAAGACGGCGACACAATTTGGCAGTGCGCTAACTGCGGTCATATTGTAATCGGCAAAAAAGCTCCCGAAGTATGTCCTGTATGCGCTCATCCGCAGTCATACTTTATGGTAAAAGCAGAGAATTATTAAGATTTAACCTAACAAAAAAGGCGACTTTCAAAGTCGCCTTAATTTTTTTGCTTTAAAGTATTACCACGGATTCCTTGAATCGGGGTCTGTGGGGTCCCAGCCTTTTCGTGAATCGTTCAGGTCAATTCTTATCGGAGACGGAGGTGTAATCGGCTCCGGAGCGGAACTGTCATAAATTACAACAGTTGTACCTGATTTGCAGTTATCGTAAATCCACTTTGCATCGCGGACGCATAGTCTGACACAGCCCAATGAAGCTGCTTGTCCGAGTTTGTTGTATTCAGCGGATTCAAGGTCATCTTTATTCTGAGTATAATACGGAACCGAATGGAAAAGAATGTGGCCTGTAATTCTTGTAGCATATTGTCCGTAAACATTGCCTGAAAGCAAACGCCAAGTGTATTTGTCGGTTGTTGAGAAAGTTCCCGTCGGGGTCTTTCCGTCAAGACCTACCGAGCAAACCATTGCTCTTTCGGGAACCGTGTATTCTCCGTTTTCATCCTGAACATAGACAGTCACAATGTTCTGTGTTCTGTTGACCTTGAGCAGATAAGATCCGCTTTTTACTGCCTTTGTCGCAGAAAGATATTTTGAAGAACAATAACCGGTTTTTCCGTTATAATCAATTCTATACCAATTATTAGAACAAATACCTGTAACCTTAACAGCTTCATTGCCCTTAATCTCAACAAGAATTTCACCTGTTGTATCGGGAACACTTCTCATATTTACTTCTTCTGTTGTAAACATAGTAGAATCATAACTTTCAACTACATATTCACCAACAGTGACGGTTGTTTTCTCGCCGAGAAGGGAAGTGGATGTTTCGTTCGGCTTTTCTGTTGTGGACGCAGCAGTAATAGGCTCGGGTTTCACAACCGCATCAGAAGTGATTTCCTGCTTTGCAGTGATAATAGCAGATGCTTCGGGATCAACCTTTTTTAAGTCAGATGAATGCTTGACAACGGCACAGGTAAGAGCTATCGCAACAACAATAATACATGTAAAAAGAATTTTAGTGATTGCAAGTCTTTTTTTTCTGGCAGCCTTACGCCTACGCATTGCTTCAATTCTTTCCTGACGATAGTTTTCATCCATTTTACACATCCCCCTTGATGTTTTATCTTATATAGTATATTGATTTTTTGTGATTTTGTCAACTTTACCCAAAACACAGCGCTTTTTGTTGTTGAAAGAGCATTGCTTTTAGGTTATACTGTAAAAGAAAGCAGGTGAGAAAATGACGGCAGAGCTTTACAAAAAAATATCAAAACCGTTTCGCAAAAACGAAAAAACAGTAAAAGCAATCAATATAATAAACAGAATACTGACCTTAGTAGTTTATGCTTCGTATCCGTCATTACTCTGTTATGTTTTCCTGATTGAGCGTGAAAAATCAGTAAAAACTGTATTTGTCCCTGCAATAATGCTTGTGGCGGTAAGTGTGCTTAGAAAAATAATCAACCGCAAAAGACCCTATGTTGCATTGAATATTGAGCCGATAATCAAGAAAGATAAGCAGGGAGAGTCAATGCCGAGCAGGCATATATTTTCTGTTTTTATGATAGCTATGGCGTTTATGTATGTTGAGCCGTTATGGTCCGTACCGTTGCTTGCCGTCGGCGTGATACTTGGAGTAATCAGAATTATAGGCGGAGTACATTATCCGAGCGATATTTTTGTCGGAGCATTGATAGGCATAGTTTCGGGAATAATCGGATTTTTCGTAATTTAAGAATACAACACAAAAGCAGAAGCCACGAATTAAATTCGTGGCTTAACTTTTATCACATTTTTAATTTATACGGTATCAATAAATCGCATAAATGCTTTTCTGCCGTCCTCGGTGCATTTGTAAACGCCTGCATCTTCAAGAACACCTACAAACACCTTGCCAACCTCGGCTTTGAGAATTTCATCGACATTTTCCTTTGTAATCGAACTGTAATTCTTTTTGAACTCTTCAACCCAGTCGGCATGCTTCTCTAATACCTCGTTTGAACGAATATCCTTGTTTTCAACAATGTATTCGCCGAGAAGTGCTAATTCCTCTTTAAGACGGGAGGGGAGAACAGCAAGACCCATAACCTCAATAAGACCGATATTTTCTTTCTTAATGTGGTGATAAATATCGTGCGGATGATAAACTCCCAAAGGATATTCTTCGGTTGTAATGTTGTTTCGAAGAGCCAGGTCGAGTTCAAATGTGTCGCCTGTTTTTCTTGCAATAGGCGTAATTGTGTTGTGAGGTTCACCGTCGGTTTCAGCGAAAATGAAAGCCTCTTCGTCTGTGTATGCGCGCCATTTTTTAAGAATTATATCAGCAAGCTCAATTATTCTGTCTGCGTCTTTTGAGCGCAGTCTGATGACTGATAACGGCCATTTAACTGTTCCTGCTTCAATATCTTCAAAACCGCTTACTGTAAAATGCTTTTCAATGGGCGCTTTTGCCATTGCAAATGTATAGTGGCCGCCTTGATAGTGGTCGTGTGAAAGAATTGAACCTCCGACTATCGGCAGGTCGGCATTTGAGCCAAGGAAATAGTGTGGAAAAAGCTTGATGAAATCGAAGAGCTTGACGAATGTTGCTTTTTCAATTTTCATCGGCGTATGTTCACCGTTGAATACAATACAGTGTTCATTGTAGTAAACATACGGTGAATATTGGAAGCCCCACTGCGTGTCGTTTATTGTAATCGGAATAACTCTGTGATTCTGACGGGCAGGGAAATTTGTTCTTCCTGCATAGCCCTCACATTCCTTGCAAAGCATACATTTCGGATATCCCGACTGCTTTTGCAGCTTTGCCGCCGCAATCGCTTTCGGGTCTTTTTCCGGCTTTGAAAGGTTAATTGAAATGTCGATTTCGCCGTATTCGCTCGGAACGGACCAACGCATATCTTTCTTTATTCTGTATCTTCTTATATAGTCCGAATCACAGCTTAATTTATAGAAATAATCTGTAGCTTTTTCGGGGCTTTCCTCATAAAGAGCATTGAATTTTTCTATTACCTCGTGAGGCATAGGCATAAGGCAAGCCATAAGCTTTGTGTCAAACAAATCACGGTAAACGACGCTGTCATTTTCTAAAATGCCGTTCTGTGTCGCAAAGTCAAGCAATTCCTTTAAAGTGATTTCAAGGTCAACATTATCATAATTTTCCGTCGGTTCTTCGTACTCGTCAAGCCTTAATACTTCAAGTATCCTGTTCGTAGCATAAACCTTGTCGCAGTCCTTTATAAGTCCCGTATTCAGAGCGTAGCAAACTAATTTTTTAATGCTTTCATTTATCATTTCTTTTTCTCCTTAAAAGCGCTTGATTTCTAATACATTTTATCATTTTAATATTACATTTACAATACCGCACTTGAAAAATATTCTGTTGTTTGATAATATATTTTCAAATATTTGAGAGGCGAATAAAATGTCTATTGAGAAAGTAAAGGAATATTTTAAACAGTTTAATATTGATTCAAGAGTATTGGAATTCAATGTTTCGTCGGCAACCGTTGAGCTTGCCGCACAAGCTTTGGGATGTGAGCCTGAAAGAATTGCAAAGACGCTTTCATTTACGGTGAACGATGAGCCGATTTTGATTGTAACGGCAGGTAACCGAAAAATTGACAATCCGAAATACAAAGCGCAGTTTCACCAAAAGGCTGTAATGCTTAAATTCGACGAGGTAGAAGAAAAAATCGGTCATGCCGTCGGCGGAGTTTGTCCGTTTGCAATCAATGACGGTGTAACGGTTTATCTTGATGAATCCCTCAGGAATTATGAAACTGTATTCCCTGCATGCGGAAGCAGCAACAGCGCTGTAGAATTGACAATTCCCGAGCTTGAAAAGTATTCAGGCTATAAGGAATGGATTGATGTCTGTAAAATTCCCGAGAATTAAGGTTCTCTTTTCTTTTGTGAAATTATCCATTTGACAACTGTTCCGAGAGCGACAAACGGAAGTGCGAATATGATTATTTTCAAAATCAGTTTCATAGGGAAATAATCGTAAATTGTATCGCCTAAAACGGTGAAAAGGATTACTCTCGGCGCAATACCGATTATTGATACCGCAAGGTATTTTAAAAATGAAAACCCTATTGAGCCAAAGAAAAGCGATGCGAAGTCAATGGGGAACACCGGTAATAATCTGACAATGAATATTGACGACTGCTTGTTCTTATCTTTAAGCTCAAGCAGTTTTTTTCCGCCTTTGTTCTTATTAAGCAAATTGGATACATAGTCGCCGCCGAGAAATTTGCCGATAATATATGAAACAGTCACCTCAACAGCAATACCCAACATATTGACGGTAACAGCAACAGCAGGCGAAAAAGCCATTCCCACCGAAACATAAATCAAAGAGGCGGGAATAATAAACACAATACCCTTCAGGAAATACACGCCTAATACCGTTAGATATGCTATAACAGGCGACGGCGCAGAGGCAACCAATGCGCGTACATCAATGTTTGTCAGCTCGTCCTTAAAAACTATTGCAACAGCTGATATTGAAAGTATAAGCAAAACCTTTAAGCCGAGCTTGATTATATCTTTTGAACTTGTTTTCAAATCAAAATCCCCTAAATCAGTAATCTTTAACAGTTTACCATAAAATCCGTAAAAAAACAAACGGGAACAGAAAAATCTGCTCCCGCCTGTTTTGTGTGTGAAAAATCTATGATAGAAAAGAGAGTGGGTTAAGCAACATCGAAACCGTTTGCAAAAGAATTAACTGCCTTTACTTTTCTGCCGTTAATAAGCTTAAACTGTCTGTGCTGTCTTGCTGTTTCAAGACGCTTTTTATTTTTATATCTGCGATAGTTTACAACAATAACCATTTTAACATACTGCTCAAATTTAATAACTTCTTTTTCGTGAATAAAGCCGTAAATGAGAAGTAATGCGAGTGCGATTTCGATTGAAGTTTTTAATAATATTGTTAACATAATAATTGCCTCCGTTGATATAACCGAACATTCGTTCTTGTTGATTACAACCTCATTATAGCACCTATTTGAAATTTGTCAATACAAATGTTCGGAAAAATTTAAATATAAGTCCTGAAAAATGGACTTATGTGAAAAAATGTTCGATTTTTGTATTTTTTCTTCACATCAACCAACAAATATGTAAAAAACGATTACAAAAAATACATAAATTAAAAAAATCCAACTTTTTGTGTAAATACTATTTATAAATCAAAAAAAATTTGATATAATTAATCGGTTAGAAAAGAAATTTTTCGGATTAGTCTGTTTTATTCGTCTGAATTTTAAATTCGATAAAAAACCGAAAATGTGTTGAAAAGGATATATTATTATGTTCGTAGATAAAGCTAAAATTTTAATTAAAGCCGGTAACGGCGGTGACGGTGCGGTTGCGTTTCACCGTGAAAAATATGTTGCGGCAGGCGGTCCTGACGGCGGTGACGGCGGCAGAGGAGGAAATATTGTTTTTAAGGTTGATGACAATATTTCAACGCTTGCAGACTTCCGATACAAAAGAAAATATAAAGCTCAGAACGGAGAGAACGGCAGAGGAAGCCGCTGTAACGGTAAGAAAGCTCCTGACCTTGTAATTAAAGTTCCGAGAGGTACGGTAATAAGAGAAGTTGAAAGCGGCGCGGTTATGGCTGATATGTCGTCTGATGAACCGTTTATTGCTGCAAAAGGCGGTAAAGGCGGTTGGGGCAACAGCCATTTTGCAACATCTACCCGTCAGACTCCCAAGTTCGCAAAATCCGGTGCGCCCGGTGAAGAATGGGAGGTTACTCTTGAGTTAAAACTCATTGCAGATGTCGGACTTTTAGGCTTTCCGAATGTCGGCAAGTCATCTTTCCTGTCTGTTGTCAGCGAAGCAAAGCCGATAATAGGCGATTATCATTTTACTACAATTATTCCCGTTCTCGGCGTTGTTTCAATGGGACCCGAAAACAGCTTCGTTATTGCAGATATTCCCGGGCTTATTGAGGGCGCTGCCGACGGAGTAGGACTCGGCCATGAATTTTTGCGACATGTTGAGCGTTGCAGAATGTTAGTTCATATTGTTGATGTCGCAGGTAGTGAGGGCAGAGACCCCATTGAAGACTTTGAAAAAATAAATGAAGAACTTGTAAAATTCAACCCTGAGCTTGCAAAATGTCCGCAGATTGTAGCAGGTAATAAAATTGATCTTGCAACAGACGAACAGCTTGAAACATTCAGGAATTATATTGAAGCTAAGGGCTATGAGTATTACGAAATATGCGCTCCGATTCTTCATAATACAAAAGAATTGATAAATGCCGTTGCAAAGAAGCTTGCAACACTTCCGCCCGTAAAAAAATACGAGGCGGAGGAAATACCTATGGAGGTTATTGCGCAGAAGAAAAATGACGGCTTCAAGGTTACTGTTGAGGACGGAATTTATATTGTTGAGGCAGAGTGGCTTAACAAAATTCTGCTGAAAACCGACCCCGACGATTATGAATCCTTGCAGTATTTCCAAAATGTATTGCAATCGAGCGGCATAATTGACGAACTTATAAAAAAAGGAATTCACGAGGGCGACACAGTATCAATATATGACCTCGAATTCGACTATATTCCCTGATTTTTGTTTCTTTTTCCGTAATGCTTCGTTGTTTCGCATTCGGAGTATCTTCATACGCCTTTATG
>CAMFTS010000010.1 GCA_945988915.1 uncultured Clostridia bacterium | reverse complement strand
CCTATAGGTGCAAGTGCTTCAATAAATGTAATGATATCTTCTCTTTTCCATCCGAAATTATATGATATACCTATTCCTGCGTGAGGACAACCGTCGCTCATTGCAACGAAGATGTCATTCTCCTGCAATTTTACCGATGACTTGTAAATCTTCTTGCCGCCTATATTCATTTCGGTTTTAGGATAATCGTAATTCTTATTATCTCGGATTAGAATAATATGAGGGTTATCATACTGAATAAGCTCTGCAGTTTCATTGTTTAAAAGGTGAATAATTGTAAAAGTGGAATATGCTACACCGCGAACCGAACAAACGGGAAGTGTTGCCGCTATTGTATCAACACATTCCTCCAAAGGCAAGCCTGCCGCCATCATTGTTGAAATGATTTTTGAAGTCAGTGTTGAAAGAATACTTGCTTTTACACCGCTTCCGAGTCCGTCGGCAAGAACAATAACGGTAGAGTTTTCATTCTGCTCAACAATATCGACATGGTCGCCGCAAAGCTGTTCGCCGTAATGATTTACGCTTTTATATCCAATATCTGCACATAAATCATTCATCTTTTATCGACTCCTTAAGTTTGGATAAAGCAATCTTAGTTTCTGCAGCAGTTTCACCGAGAAGAGATGCGATTTCCTGAACTATTCTCATCTGTTTATCAACAACCTTATCGGCTACTTCAACTGTTTGACGGCTTATGCTTTCTTTCTTTTCTCTCTCATTTTCTTCATCTGTAACATCACGCATAATACAAATGAGGAGTCTTGATTCTTTGTCGTAAACAACAGTCTGTTCAACATATCTGCCGTATTCTGCGAGGTATTCGCGTCTGTCATAAACACCTCTGCCCGTTGACAGCACCTCAACAAATACGCCCGGGTCCAGTATTCTTACAACCTGGTCACCGAGTACATCTGAAGCTGAACGAATATTCATAATTTTTCTTGCAGCAGCATTAATCTGCTGAACTTCAAATTTTTCATTAAGTACAACAAGTCCGTTAGGCGTATTTTTAACAATCGTATCGGAGAAGCTTTCCGCTTTATCCTTAAGGAAAGGCAAGCACATTGAAGCTTCCGCCTTACCTTGAAAAATCGCAATGGCTTTTTCACGGCAGGTATTGTATCCGCACGAACCGCAGTTTAACTCCTGAGACGGCTTGAACTTACCCATTAAGCGTAAAATATCATTAATCTCTGATTCGCTCGGCATAACAGAGTTGTTCTTTATAAAGTCAAAATGCTTTCTCATTTCAAGATTACTCGGCTGACTAACCTTAAAATCTTTATCTCCTGCATATGCGACAACTTCAAGGTAATCCTTAACCGGAGAATTATGATTTTTCTCGATTACAGGACCGCCGATACAACTTCCGATACAGGCAGACATCTCTATAAAGCAGTTATGTATTTTTCCGTCTTCAATATCCTTAAGAGCTTTTATGCAGTTTTCAACGCCGTCAATAGCTACATAGGTGTATTTCGGTGAATCCTGCGTCATTGTCTTAAGAATGCCGCCGGTTGTCGGGAAAAGTCTTGCCTTGCTGTATTCATCTTTTTTACTTTCTGTATTAAGCTCAATATTTTCTCTTTTTAACCATTCTGTTAATTCTTCAAAGGTAAGCGTTGCATCTACAATACCTTCATATCTTTTAGCTTCGTCTTTTTTTGAAACGCAGGGTCCGATAAATACGCACTTTGCGTTCGGAACTCTTGATTTTATATCTTTACAATGTGCCTGCATTGGCGAAACAACATCGGCAAGATACTGCAATTCATTAGGAAAATATTTTTGAATAAGCAAATTAACGGAATGACAGCACGAAGAAATGACTATATCTCTGTCCTCTTCTTTCAACATTCTTTCATATTCGGTTTTAACCATTGTTGCACCGAGTGCAGTTTCTTCAACATCTGCAAAGCCGAGCTTTTTAAGAGCTTCTCTCATTGCCTCAATGCCTACTCCGTCATAATTCGCAATAAACGAAGGCGCAAGACTAACATAAACAGGCTCCTGCGTTTGCAGCAATACTTTTACTTTTTCTGTTTCGTCAACAATTTCCTTTGCATTTTGAGGACAAACAACAAAGCACTGGCCGCAAAGAATACATTCGTCTTCAATAATATGTGCTTGGTTGCCTGAAAAACGAATTGATTTTACGGGACAGTGGCGAATACATTTGTAGCAGTTTTTACAGTTTGATTTTTTTAATGTCAAACAACTTGCCATAAGTATTACGCCTCCTTTTTGATACGACTTAAAATGTTTTCGTTAAAGAATTGATTAAAAGATTCAACCGTAATGCCTGAAAATATCTCATCATCGACGGTTATAGTTACGCCGACACGATTGCACTGACCGGTGCAAAAGCTCCCGGTCAGTGTTATATCATTTTCAAGATGGTGGTTTTCAATTTCTTTTTGCAAAAGCTCTACTATTTGCTCTGAGTCTTTCAAGTGGCATGAACTGCCGACACAAACCTGAATTATCATTTTTTATACCTTTTCGATTACTTCTTTTTCAAAGAATTCATGAACTGTTTCGGGAGTAACTGAGAAAAACTTGCCGTCAGCTTTAACGCAAACGCCCTTCTGGCACTCACCCATACAGAAAGTACCGTCTAATTCAACCTTATCGCCGAGGTCGTTTTCACTGATAAGCCACTGAAGCTGTTCTATGACCTGTCGTGAACCTTTAATATGACATGAGCTACCAATACAAACCGTAATTTTCATATTCATTTACTCCTTATTCGTAATCTACAACATTTACCCAGCTTAAAAGGAATTCTCTTTCTTTTTCATTTCCTTTTACTGACTGAGATGCCGCAACAATAGGCATCCATTTCTGAACATACTGCTTAGCTGTATTGCTCTTCTTACAGAAGAGGTTAAGATACTTGTCAGCGTTTTCGATATCACCTGCAAGCCAGAAAAGGAGATATGTTCTTGCAGCGTCTGCCGAAGCGTTACCCTGTGTTGCATGTGACCAGTCAATGATATAGGGTGTGCCGTTTTCCGAAATAATTATATTTGACGGGTTAAAGTCACCGTGACAAACTTTATTATGTTTGGGCATACTTTCAAGGCGGGTATGAAGATCATAACGGGTTGTTGCGTCAAGCTCTGTCTGACAGATTTTTCTATTCATCTTATCCTTAAGCTTGTTAAGATCTGCACATGTTTTTGACTGAACTTCAATCTGCAAATCAACGAACATTTCGAGATATTTATCCATATTGTCAGGATCTTCCTGCATAATCTGTGCAAGAGTTTTGCCTTTGATATAGTCAGAAACAATAGCCCATCTTCCGTCAATAATCGTAACTTCTGAAATTTTCGGAATATTAAGACCTGTTTCTTCAATTCTTGCCTGATTAAGCGCTTCGTTCAAAACATCTGTTTTTGAGAATTTCTCATTGAAGACCTTAATACATTTATCACCGTCGCGGTAAATTGTTTTAGTATTTCTGACTGCAATTACTCTGTCAAGATTCATTGTTGCATCCTCCTTAAAGTCTTTTATTGATTCCGTTCTTTGCTCTGCGGAATGCCTGCTTAATATCAGTATAATCAATGCCGCCTTCAAGCTGTCTTTCGTCCGGTGTTTCTACCTCAACGAATTTCTTGCCGTAGTAAGCATTCAAATACATCTGTTTAATTTCTTCCATTAACGGATAACGCGGATTTGCACCTGTGCACTGATCGTCGAATGCCTGTTCAACCATTTCATCAAGTCTTGAAAGGAAGTTCTTTTCATCGATACCGTAATCCTTGATTGTTTCCTTTATTCCAACCTTAGCCTTAAGCTCATCGAGTGCTTTTATAAGATTATTAAGCTTCTGCTCGTCATTCTTACCGCCAAGGCCTAAATAGTCGGCAACCTCTGCATAGCGCGCAAGTGTATGCGGATGGTCATACTGTGAGAATGTACCCATCTTTGCCGGTGTTTCGGAAGCATTGAAACGAAGAACCTCGTCAATCATAAGAGCATTTGCAACACCGTGCGGAAGGTGATGGAAGGCACCGAGCTTATGAGCCATTGAGTGGCATACGCCGAGGAACGCATTTGCAAATGCCATACCTGCCATTGTTGCAGCGTTAGCCATTTTTTCGCGTGCTTCGATATCATTCTGTCCGTTTTCATATGCACGGGGCAAATATTCAAAAATAGTCTTTAACGCTTTTAATGCAAGTCCGTCTGTATAATCTGTTGCAAGCATTGAAGCGTATGCCTCAAGTGCGTGAGTAACAGCGTCAATACCTGATGCTGCAGTAAGTCCTTTTGGTGCTGACATATGAAAATCAGTATCAATAATTGCCATATTCGGAAGAAGCTGATAGTCAGCAAGCGGATACTTAACACCTGTTTTCTCATCTGTAATAACTGCGAAAGGAGTAACTTCTGAACCGGTACCTGCTGATGTCGGTATAGCTATAAAATATGCCTTTTCGCCCATTTTCGGGAAGGTATATACTCTCTTGCGGATATCAATGAAACGCATTGCCATATCCATAAAGTCTGCTTCCGGATGCTCATACATTACCCACATAATCTTTCCTGCATCCATTGCAGAACCGCCGCCGAGAGCAATAATGCAATCCGGCTTGAATGCTCTCATCTGTTCTGCGCCTGCTTTTGCACAAGCGAGTGTCGGATCGGGTGCAACATCAAAGAATGTTGTATGAACAATACCCATTTCGTCAAGCTTATCTGTAATCGGTTTTGTATAACCGTTTTCATAAAGGAAGCTGTCAGTTACAATGAATGCTCTCTTTTTGCCCATTACATTTTTAAGCTCATCGAGTGCAACCGGTAAACAGCCTTTCTTAATATATACCTTTTCAGGTGATCTGAACCACAACATATTTTCCCTTCTTTCTGCAACCGTCTTAATATTGATAAGGTGCTTAACACCAACATTTTCCGATACTGAGTTGCCGCCCCATGAGCCGCAGCCGAGTGTAAGTGACGGAGCAAGTTTGAAGTTGTAAAGGTCACCGATACCGCCGTGAGATGACGGAGTATTTACAAGAATACGGCAAGTTTTCATTCTTCCTGCAAACTCGTCGATTTCTGTTTTCTTTGTAACCGTATCAATATAAATTGAAGAAGTATGACCGTAACCGCCGTCAGCAATAAGCTGTTCAGCCTTTGTAAACGCATCGTTCAGATCTTTCGCTCTATACATTGCAAGTACAGGTGAAAGCTTTTCGTGAGCAAATTCTTCTGCAATATCAACGCTTTCGACTTCGCCGATAATAATTTTTGTGCCTGCCGGCACTTTTACACCTGCAAGTTCAGCGATTTTTGCCGCTTTCTGACCTACAATTTTTGCATTAAGGGCGCCGTTAATAAGAATTACCTTTCTTACTCTTTCTGTTTCCTCTTTATTAAGGAAGTAACAGCCACGGCTTGCAAATTCTGTTTTAACCGATTCGTATATTTTGTCAAGAACTATTACAGACTGTTCCGACGCACAAATCATACCGTTGTCAAATGTTTTTGAATGAATGATAGAGTTCACTGCAAGTAAAATATCGGCGCTTTCGTCAATTATTGCCGGTGTATTACCTGCACCGACGCCAAGTGCCGGTTTGCCTGATGAATAAGCAGCTTTTACCATTCCGGGACCGCCGGTTGCAAGAATGATATCCGCTTCTTTCATTACCGTATTTGTCATCTCAAGGCTCGGTACATCAATCCAAGAAATAATTCCTTCCGGAGCACCTGCAGCTACCGCTGCTTCAAGCACGATTTTTGCCGCTGCAATAGTAGAATTTTTTGCTCTCGGATGAGGGCTGATTATAATACCATTTCGGGTTTTAAGAGCAATAAGAGTCTTAAAGATAGCTGTTGATGTAGGATTTGTTGTCGGAATAACAGCAGCAATTACGCCTATAGGCTCTGCGATTTTCTTTATTCCGTATGCTTTATCCTCTTCGATGATACCGCAAGTTTTTGTGTCGCGGTATGCATTATAAATGTATTCTGAAGCGTAGTGGTTTTTAATAACCTTATCTTCCACGATGCCCATACCTGTTTCTTCAACAGCGAGCTTTGCAAGAGAAATCCGTTCTTTATTTGCCGCAGATGCAGCTGCGAGGAAAATTTTGTCAACCTGTTCCTGTGTGAATGTTGCAAATTCTTTCTGTGCGGCGCGTACACGGGCAATAGCTTCTTCAAGCTTTTCAACCCCGTCCACTACTTCATACTGTTTCTTTTTCATAATGTGAACCTCCTGTTAATCTTATCAAAACAATCGTTTGACATCTTCACCTTAGATTGTTAATATTTTAACAAAGATCACGGGCTTTGGGAATAATCAAATGATATATCGGTATTATATAAAAAGATATAGCTCTATACATCAGAAAGAATATGATACTTCACCAAAGCATATTAATTGTTCTGTTCCAAATGCTTTCTTTTTGAAATGCAAACTTCCGTTATAAAAATTTTTTCTAAATCCGTAAGCTTATGGTCTTTTTTATAAATCAATACATCTTTATATGTTTTTTTATTGTCGGCACACTCTCTTTGAACAAGTCCGTAAATATCCAGTATTTTTTGAGGTATCGGTGAAACCCACATAAAAATTTCATTGTTTTCCGAAAGCAAATCAAACTGACTTGCCCTCTCATAAACAAATATTCTGCGATTTACATTATCCGGCAATTCTTCTTTCTTTACCTGAGCCGCCGAAAGCGACGGAACATAAGGGTCTGCATGGGCAATTTCTATCAAGTCTTCCAAATCCGAAAAATGTATTTCTTTGAGTCCGGCAAGCGGGCTGTCGCTTTTCATAAGAAGCACATAATGGAATTCCGAAACAAGCTCATAGTTCAATCCTTTTTCGTCAAACATTGACTTAAAATATTTATCATAGTTTTCGGCATAACGCACAATACCGAGTTTATAGTCATCATACATAATATTCTTGATTGTACGCGATGAATTTGTTTCTTTATAAAATATTTCAACCGAATCCTCGGGCAAGCTCTTTGAAAACTGTGCAAATGCATCTGCAATATAAGTTGACCTCGGAACAGAGATTGAAAATCTTCGTTTTGCCGGGACACCGTTTTTATACATTTTTTCAACACTTTCAATTTGATTTAGAATCGAATTAGCATATCCGATAAACTCTTCGCCGTCGGGAGTTAACAGCATACCCTTTGCCGTTCTTTCAAAAATTGAAATTCCGAGATCCGTCTCAAGCTCCTTTATTGAACGCGAAAGGTTTGGCTGTGCAATTAAAAGTGATTCCGCAGCTTTATTAATTGAGCCGGTCTTGGCAACCTCAACCGCATATTTCAAATGTAACAAATTCAAAGTTTCCACCACTTTTCATATTTTTTCGGATTATTGTTATATAATATAATCTAACGAGCCTTTGAGCTTATACTGCTCGGCAAGATCTGCTATTGTAACCGAATCGACATAATTGTTGACTGCATCTAAAAGACCTTTCCAAAAATCAATAGTGGAACATTGACTGTAATGCTCACATTCAACAGCTTCTCCGTCAAGGCAAGGTATAGGAGCCAGGCTCCCTTCGGTAATTCTTAAAACCTCCCCTGCCGTATAGTTTGAAGGAGCTTTTGCAAGCTTATATCCGCCCTGAGGGCCGCGAACACTTTTAAGCATACCGGATTTCGCAAGTACTGATACTATCTGTTCAAGATATTTTACGGAAATATTCTGCCTTTCCGATATATCCTTGAGCGCAATATAATCTCCGTTATTATGTAAAGTCAGATCTATCATAAGCCTTAGAGCGTATCTGCTCTTTGTTGAAAATTTCATTATTTAACCTCTTCTACGGATTTTTCACATGGAGCTGTGAGTATTACATCATCAAATTCTTCACGAAGCTTGTCCGCACATTCACGGGCTTTTTTCTCATCTTTGAATACTCCGTAAACTGTCGGACCGGAGCCGCTCATAAGCGTTAATGCCGCTTCGTATTTTTTCATAGTTGTTTTAATATAAGGACGAAGCGGAACTTCTATTACCTGCTCAAAAACATTGCCTGCTTTCCTGCACATAAGCTCAAAATCTCTGTTCTTCATAGCAAACAGCATTGCGTTTTTATCGCAGTGACGGATTCTGTTCGCTTCATCAATCTGTCTATATGCACCGACCGTTGAAACATCCATCGGCGGTTTGCACAGTACAACAAAGCAATTCTCAAGCTTCGGCAACGGAGCAATAACTCCGCCTGTATCTGTGCAAAGCGCTGTTCCGCCGTGAAGGGAAAACGGAACATCGGCACCAACCTTTTCTCCTATTTCACACAGAGTAAAAAGAGGAAGATCTGTATTAAACAGTTTGTCTAATGCAAAAATAACGGCTGCACCGTCTGCGCTTCCGCCGGCAAGACCTGCCGCCATAGGAATATTCTTTTCTATTTCGATTTCAACGCCGCGTTTTTCCTTAATTCCGTTATATTCAAAAAACGCTTCTGCAGCCTTGTATGCAATATTGCTTTTATCTTTCGGAACACGCTCGTCATCAGTAACAATTATTATGTCATTGCCGTCAATTCTGTCAACACGGACCTTATCATAACAGCCGACTGACTGCATAATCATAAAAAGACTGTGATATCCGTTTGGAAGTATGCCTGTAACATCAAGCATAAGATTAATTTTTGCCGCTGCTTTAACTATCATATATAAATCCTTTCGGTTATTCAATGGGCATAAGAATAGGTGTATGCTTCTGATAAAATGTAAATTCAGAAAAACCTGCCTGTTTCATCGCGTCATAGGCTTCTTCAATTCCGGAGGTAACATCTTCCGCATAATGCGCATCAGAGCCAAAAGTCACATATTTTCCGCCTAATTCCTTAAAGCGTTTTACAACGCCGACTTCGGGAGAAAGCTTGTTTATCTGTTGACGAAGACCTGCCGTATTTATCTCAAGAGCCTTTTCTTTCTCTGCTAAAAGCGAAAGAATTGCGTCAACCTGTTCCTTATAATCGTTCAAATCGACTTCAATTCCTGCTTTCGAATAAAAATATCTCATAGGATATGTTAAATGAGCTAATATATCAAACTTTCCCCATTTTATCATATTGTATATTTCTTTTAAATATTTTTCGGTATATACTTTAACATTTTCTTCAGTATATCCGTCAAGATGACAGAAATCCTTTGTATGACGAAGCGCGTGAATCGAACCTATTACAACATCGCAATCATATTTTGACAAAATTTCATCAGCAAGGCTTTTATTGTAATGGCCCTGTGCGAGTTCAATGCCTTTTAATACCAGAACTTTTCCTCTGAAAGCACACTGTGCTTTTGTGATTTCAAAATATGACTGTCTGTAACGCTTGTCATAATTCTCATCCCGGTAAACATCTACCTCACAGTGATCTGTAAATGCAAGTGCTCTTATACCGTTGAGCTCTGCCTGTTCACAAATATACATGGCGGAGTGATTACCGTCAGGCGAATTATCTGTATGCACATGCATATCAATAAGTTTTTTATACACTTAATCGCTTCCCTTTTGTATAAGTAGTATATAATATAATAATATATCATATTTTTTTATTAAGTTATACCTAAAATTTAAAAAATTAAAAAAATATGTGTTTTTTCACGCCGTTTTGTGCTAAAATACTACCATATTTTTACGGAGGTATTTTTATGCGCGCTATTATAACTGTTGTCGGCCGTGATATGGTCGGTATTCTTGCAAAGGTCTCAGCTCTTTGTTCGGAATATAATGTAAATGTAATTGAAGTATCACAGACAATTTTACAGGATATGTTCTGTATGATTATGCTCGTAGATGTTTCAAAAAGCAATATCGAATTCACACAGTTTTCCGCAAAATGTGAAAGCTTAGGCAAAGAACTCGGTCTTTCTGTGAACGCAATGCACGAAGACATTTTTAATTCTATGCACAGAATCTGATTTTATTGTCTGAAAGGAATTAACAGATATGATTAATACTCATGATATACTCGAAACAATAAATATGATTCGTGAAGAAAACCTTGATATCCGAACTATCACTATGGGTATTTCTTTACTTGACTGTGCTGACAGTGATGCTGACAAAGCTTGTCAGAAAATCTATGACAAAATCTGTTTTAAAGCACAAGACCTCGTAAAAACCGGTGAGAACATTGAAAAGGAATACGGTATTCCGATTATTAACAAAAGAATATCAGTAACTCCTATTGCTATGGTTTCCGCACCAAGCGGTGCAGATCCCGTTAAATATGCCAAAATGCTTGACAAGGCAGCCAAAGAAGTCGGAGTAAACTTTTTGGGTGGCTATTCGGCACTTGTCCAGAAAGGATTTGCCGCAGGTGATGAAAGACTTATCAGAAGTATTCCCGAGGCGCTCGCAACAACAGAAAGAATCTGTTCAAGCGTAAACATAGGCTCAACAAAAACAGGTATAAATATGGACGCCGTAAGGATTATGGGTCAGGTTGTACTGGAATCTGCCGAACTTACTAAAGATAAAGGTCTTGTCGGCCCGTCAAAGTTAGTGGTTTTCTGCAACGCAGTTGAAGATAATCCGTTTATGGCGGGTGCATTCCACGGTGCAGGTGAGCCCGACTGCGTTATAAATGTCGGTGTTTCAGGTCCCGGTGTTGTCAGAGCGGCACTTTCAAAAATTCCCGATGCAGATATTACCGAAGTTGCCGACACCGTTAAAAAGACAGCGTTCAAGATTACAAGAGTCGGTCAGCTCGTTGCAACGGTTGCATCTGAAAGGCTCGGTGTTCCGTTCGGAATTGTTGACCTTTCTCTTGCTCCTACACCTGCAATAGGCGACTCGGTGGCACATATTCTTGAGGAAATGGGACTTGAGGAATGCGGTGCTTGCGGTACTACAGCTTGCCTTGCACTTCTCAACGACGCTGTTAAAAAAGGCGGCGTAATGGCATCGTCACATGTCGGCGGTCTTTCGGGTGCATTTATTCCTGTTTCTGAAGATGCAGGTATGATTGATGCCGCAAGAAGCGGAACTCTTCTCATTGAAAAGCTTGAAGCTATGACGGCTGTTTGCTCTGTCGGTCTTGATATGATAGCAATTCCGGGAGATACTCCCGCAGAGGTAATTTCAGGTATTATTGCTGATGAGGCGGCAATCGGTATGGTTAATTCAAAGACAACCGCAGTCAGAGTCATTCCCGCAATAGGTAAAAAAGACGGTGAAGAAATTGAATTCGGAGGTCTTTTCGGTGTTTCTCCGATTATGAAAGTAAGCACTGCTTCTCCGGCTAAATTTATTTCAAGAGGCGGCAGAATTCCCGCTCCCTTACAGAGTCTTAAAAACTGAAAGCCTCCCGCTTTGTTGATTCAAGGCGGGAATTTTTGGGATATATACTATAAATGAAAAGAAGTAACAAAATGTCACAGACAAGAAATGACGAACAACAATATAAATTTTTAACCGAAACCCCGATTTCAAAGCTTGTAATTAAGCTTGGAATTCCAACTACCGTAAGTATGCTTGTTACAACAATTTACAGTATGGCTGACACCTATTTTGTCAGTAAAATAGGTACAAGTGCAAGCGGTGCTGTCGGTGTAGTATTCGGTCTTATGGCAATTATTCAGGCTGTCGGATTTTTATTCGGTCACGGCTCCGGAAGTGTTATCTCTCGCAAGCTCGGTGAAAAGGATACCGAAAGCGCTACAACGGTTGCATCAACGGGGTTCTTTATTTCTGTAATATTCGGTATATCAATGTGCGTTTTCGGGCTATTATTTATTACCCCTCTTATGCGTCTTTTGGGCAGTACGGATACAATACTTCCCTATGCTAAAAGCTATGCTGTTTATATTCTGTTGGCTTCGCCCTTTATGTGTGCAAGCTTTGTACTTAACAACATTTTAAGATACGAGGGTAAAGCTTCAACCGCTATGATAGGTCTTGTTACGGGCGGTTTATTAAACATTTTCGGTGACTGGCTTTTGATTGACTGCTTTCAAACGGGAATCCGCGGTGCAGGTATTGCTACTGCAATTTCACAGGTTATCAGTTTTTGTATTCTGACAGCAATCTTTATTTCGGGCAAAACCGTTTCAAAGATAAATCCTAAGAGAATTTCTTTTAAAAAGGAACATCTCGGAAAAATCGTCACAACCGGTATGCCGAGTCTTGTAAGACAGGGACTTACTTCAATTTCTACTATGATACTTAACGGATATGCAGGCGTTTACGGTGATGCTGCCATTTCGGCTATGACCATCGTTAATAAAATATGCTTCTTTGCATTTGCAGTCGGTCTGGGTATCGGACAAGGCTTTCAGCCTGTTTCAGCTTTCAATTACGGTGCGCATAAATATCAGCGGGTAAAAAAAGCATATTTCTTTACACTTGCTGTCAGCGGAATTGCTCTCGGCATTTTAGCAGTTATAGGTATGATTTTTTCAGGCAATCTTATAGGTGTTTTCAGAAATGATGCACAGGTTATTGAAATAGGCACTGTCGCTTTGAGAGCGCAGCTGATTGCACTTTTCGTTCAACCGTTATGCGTTTGTTCAAATATGTTATTTCAAAGCATAGGCAAAAATGCAACGGCTACATTTCTTGCTACACTTCGCAGCGGTCTTGCATTTATTCCTACAATTATTGTTTTAACTCATTTCTTCGGACTTACGGGTATTGAGCTATCGCAAACCGTAGGTGATATAATTACTTTTATTATTTCCTTGCCTTTTACGGTATTATTCTTTAAAAATCTTCCTAAAGAGGATACTTAACGAGCTTTATATAAATTCCGAAAAATTGTCAATTTTTGTATTTTTTTATTGATTTTTTGCTTGACTTTAAACATTGCAGCAATATATAATCTATATACTATTTTTTCAGAGGAAGGTATTATTTTTATGTGGTTTTGGTTTGCCATAATCGCTCTGTTCTGTTGGAGCGGGTCGGATTTATTTTCAAAAATCGGTTGCGCTGATGCGCGGGATAAGTACAGTCATTACAAAATGGTTACAGCTGTCGGTGTCATTATGGGCTTGCACGCAGCTTATGAAATTTTCATCGGCGGTGTTGATATTACGCTTGCCGCAATGCTTAAATATCTCCCGGTTTCAGCACTTTATATTCTTTCAATGGCGATAGGTTATATCGGTCTTCGTTACATTGAGCTTTCGGTTTCTTCACCGATTTGCAATTCCTCGGGCGCTTTGGTTGCTGTTCTTTGCATTATTACAGGTGACAAGCTCGCAGGACCTCAGTATTTAGCTGTTGCTCTTGTTTGCTTGGGTGTTATCGGCCTTGGCTTTGTCGAAGCTAACGAAGACGACGAGCTTCGTGCATTAAGACAGGAAAAAGCTAACTACAAGTATTCAAAGTCGGCGCTTGCAATTATTTTACCTCTTATTTACTGTCTTCTTGATGCTCTCGGAACTTTTGCCGACAGCATTGTCCTCGAAACACTTGATGAGGATGTTGCTAATGTTGCATACGAGCTTACATTCTTAGTTTGCGGTTTTGTTGCGTTTATATATGTTAAGTTCATTAAGAAGCAGAAATTCTTACCAAAAATGGAAGCTCCGAAATATGTCGGTGCTATCTTTGAAACCGCAGGCCAGTTCGCATATATTTATGCGCTCGGAGACGAAGAACATGTTGCTATGGCGGCTCCGATTATTTCCGCTTACTGTCTTGCAAGCGTTGTATGGAGCAGAATTTTCCTTAAAGAAAAGCTTTCAATTAAGCACTACATAACAATAGCCGTAGCTATTGTAGGTATTGTAATTCTGGGTGTTTACGATGCATAATGCTTAAATAAAAAATGACAAAGCCGAGAACAATTTCTGTTCTCGGCTTTTTGCTGTTCATATATTTTTATTTTATTTTCTTTCCGTACTTGATTTGATTTTTGATGAATCCAAAGCCAAGTACAAGAAGTATTGGAAGTAATAAAATAATGATTCCAAGCATTGCAATAATAATTATCGGCAAGCCTTTTTTACTCTTAATTGTATGCTCAGGTTTATTATCTTCGGGAACCGGTCCCTGCTCACCCTCTTTATAATAAGGCATAATCGGCAATTCTGCATTATATGCAGGGATTCCTCTGTTATGAATAAGCGGCTCTGCAAAGTCATAAAGACTGTCTGATACCTTAATCAAACTGCGAACCTTTATATGTAAAGCGGAAAGCACCGAGTCAATTATGCTGATAAGACCCATTGCAATTTTATACTGAGGATCTTCGGGATTATAAAGATTTTCTCCTCCGTAAAGATTGAGTACCATATTTATAATAAAATCAAGCACACTGTCATCCTTAATAGCAGCATAATCTTCTTTTTTTAATCCGGTTTCTTTCTTTGTCCACTTGGCCACTGTACCGATTTTAAGATTATTGATTATCTTTGCTATGGGCTTTATAATCCAACCGTATTTATAGATTACCTTTTCCTTGATACTCATTGCGGTAACCATATTTGCAAATGTCTCGATATCCCCTGCTGCTGCCTTAACCATATCAACAATCATACCTGAAAGCTGATACGAAAGGTACTCCTGCATATTCTTACCGCCCATATCGAAATCGGGTTTTTCGGTAATATAATCAGTTGTTGTGCTTACCTTTTCGTTGGCCGGATCATAAGTAATTGTTCTTATTGTTCCGGGATAACCGATAGTTGAAGCGGTAGCGATAGTATAAAAAGTATTGCCTCGCTTTGAAACGATTTTATCAATACTGTGAATATGTGTATGACCGGTAAGCATAAACTGCATACCTAAATCTGCGAACTGTTCACGGCGAATATCAAAGTCGCCGAACATATCATTTTTACCGATAAGTCCGTAAATAGGAGACGGTGCAATCATCGGGTGATGCGTCATTGAAATAACAAATTCACCGTTCTTCTTTGCATCTTCAACCTGTTCTTTTATCCAGTTAAAGCAGTCATCGGAAACGCCGCTTTTACCGGATAAGTTCTTATCGTCATTAATTGCAAGGAGCCTGTAACCGTCTGCAAGCTTAACAGCGTATGACATACTCGGCTGATGAACTGAAATGGCCTGATCGGGACCGAATTCACGGTACATTTCAAACAAATCTTCACGCTTTGCCGCAGGTATGTCAACCTTTTCATCACCACGATACGCATAAGTCTTTCCGTCGTCCTGAAAATCGTGAGTTGCCGTTAAAACAAAAACCCTCTTGCCTGAATTCTTAAGGTCACGGAGCATCTCGATAAATTCTTTATGAGAATCAAAGTCGCCGTTTGTTGTGGTATCTCCTGAAAGAAGAACAATATCGGTTCTGTTATCTTTCTTTATCTGCTCAAATGCTGCCTTTAATACTTCCTCTGCCCTTGCAAGCAGTAACTGACTCTTGGAGTTGCCCTTGTCGTAAGCCTTGCCTTCAGTACCGAGCTTTTTTGAATAATAATGGGTATCTGTAATAACCGTTACGGTTAAAGGTGCTTTTGCCATACTATCACTCTTTCATTTGTTTTATTTTAACGCTTTTGTTGCGATTTCTTCGTTAAGTTTAGCAATAAGCTCTGAAACATTCATGGAACCGATATCGCCTTCGCCGCGTTTTCTGACCGAAACCGTATTTTCTTCAACTTCCTTATCGCCGATAACAAGCATATAGTTAATCTTCTGAAGCTGTGCTTCACGAATCTTATAACCGATTTTTTCGCTTCTGTCATCAACTTCTACTCTCATACCGTACTTTTCAAGCTCAGCCTTGATTTCGTATGCTCTTTCATGGTGACGGTCTGCAATAGGAAGAAGCTTAACCTGAACAGGTGAGAGCCAAAGCGGGAAAGCTCCTGCATATTTTTCAATAAGGAGTGCAAGAGTTCTCTCATAGCATCCGATTGAAGTTCTGTGAATAATGTAAGGATTCTTCTTTGTACCGTCGGCATCAACATATTCCATACCGAATTTTTCGGCAAGAAGCTGGTCGATTTGAATTGTAATAAGTGTATCTTCCTTACCGTGAACATTCTTGATTTGAATATCAAGCTTCGGACCGTAGAAGGCAGCTTCGCCAACGCCGATTTTATAAGGAATTTCAAGATGGTCAAGGATTTTAGCCATAATGCCCTGAGCTTCATCCCACTGTTCATCCGTACCGATATATTTATCCCTATTGTCGGGATCCCACTGTGAGAATCTGTATGAAACATCTTCATAAAGTCCGAGTGTTTTAAGCATATAGATAGCAAGCTCCAGACAGCCCTTGAATTCCTCTTCAAGCTGATCGGGACGGCACATAAGATGACCTTCCGAAATTGTAAACTGACGAACACGGATAAGGCCGTGCATCTCGCCCGATGCTTCATTTCTGAAAAGTGTTGATGTTTCATTATATCGAAGCGGGAGATCCCTGTATGATCTTGCTCTGTTGAGATATGCCTGATACTGGAACGGGCAAGTCATAGGACGAAGTGCGAAACATTCCTTTGTTTCGTCTGTCGGATCGCCTAATACGAACATACCGTCAAGATAGTGATCCCAATGTCCCGAAATCTTATAAAGGTCGCTCTTTGCCATAAACGGGGTCTTTGTTAAAAGCCAGCCCCTTCTCTGCTCTTCATCTTCAACAAATCTCTGAAGGAGCTGAATAATTCTTGCACCCTTAGGAAGCAATATAGGAAGTCCCTGACCTATAACATCGCTTGTAGTGAAGAGTTCAAGTTCTCTGCCGAGCTTGTTGTGATCTCTTTTCTTTGCTTCTTCAATTCTCTGAAGATGCTCTTCAAGCTCTGCTGCCTTCGGAAATGCTACACCGTAGATTCTCTGAAGCATCTTATTCTTTTCGTCACCGCGCCAATATGCTCCCGTACAGGAAGTAAGCTTGAATGCTTTTACTGCGCCTGTTGACATAATGTGAGGTCCTGCACAGAGTTCATTGAATTCGCCCTGTTTATAGAAAGTGATTTTTTCACCGTTGCTTGCGTGCTCTTCAATAAGTTCATATTTGTAAATTTCACCGTTAGCCTTGAAATAATCAAGTGCAGCCATAGGTTCCATTTCATATTTTTCAATCGGTAAATCCTCTTTAACGATTTTCTTCATCTCAGCTTCAATTTTCTCAAGTATTTCGGGAGTAAAATTGATTTCGGAATCAAAATCGTAATAGAAGCCGTTATCAATGGCAGGACCGATAGCAAGCTTTGTTTCGGGATAAAGGCGTTTAACAGCCTGAGCTAAAATATGTGATGCTGTATGCCAAAATGTTTTTTTACCGTCAATATCGTCACCGAAAGTTACAATTTCAAGTGTGCAGTCCTCTGTAATCGGGGTGCGCAAATCGCAGTATTCGCCGTTGATTCTTCCGCCCATTGCCGCCTTGTAAAGGCCCATGCCGATTGACTTTGCTACTTCGGCAATAGTTGTACCCTGTTCGTACTCTCTTACATCATCTCTTAAAGTTACTTTAATCATATATTTTCTCCTTTCAAAAGAAAAAGCATTTCATCCCGAAATAATGGGATGAAATGCTCATAATTTACATTCCACGGTTCCACCCGTATTGCGAAAAATTTTCGCCTCTCTAAGACCTTAACGCAGTCATACGGAATACCTTAATCTATGCTTTCGGTATTCACTCAGGAGTGGTATCCAACCAAGCTTTTTAATTCCGTTACAGCCTTGCGAAATCTCTCTTTGAAAAAGCTTTCGGTTTTCATTCTCCGTCACAGTTTTAATAAATATAGATAGATTTTATACCTTTTGGGAACTAAAGTCAAGCATAATAATCGTATTTATTATATACAGCTATCTATAAATCTAAAAAGGTTTTCTTCATATTCTTCTTTATGCTTATAGTAAGACTGTGCATGTCCTGCCCCACTGTATGTATATTTTTCTTTGCGCGAATTGCAGGCGTTAAAACATTCGTCAAGCATAAACGGCGGAACGAATACATCTGCATCTCCGTGTATAAACAATACGGGAAGTTTCGTTTCCGCAATACATTTTCTCGAATCACTTTCACGGCAGTCAAAACCTAAAATATGCTTAGTAAATACATTAAGCATATTAAGCAGCGGAAAGGACGGAAGATGTGCTGCCTTTTTAAGTACAAATTTGAATTCGTCCCAGCAGGTTGTAAATCCGCAATCCTCAACTATTCCGACAACATTTTCGGTGAGATTTTTATTTGAAGCCTGCATTACCGTTGCGGCTCCCATCGAGATACCGTACAGAATTATTTTTCCGTCAGGATATCTTTCGTTGATTTTTTCTATCCACTTGATTAAATCTTTGCTGTCAAGAACACCGAATCCTATGAATTCTCCTTCGCTTTGTTCGTGATGTCTATGATTCAAAAGAAAACAGTTGTATCCGTTGTCAAGAATAGAGTTTGCAATCAGTCCGAAATCTCCGTATCCGCTTGAATTATAACCGTGAACACATAAAACGGTATTTTTCGTAGGTGTCGGATTAATATAGAAATCGCCGTAAAGTCTGAAGCCGTCGTCGGTAGTAACGCTGACAGCTTCGTGAGGCCTTTTTATAAGTCTTTCTTTGCCTTCTTTAACCATTTTTATTACTTGCGGAAAATCTTCACCGAGAAACGGGTCAGGCTTAGGATTATTATGATCGGTTTTCGGAGGATTATAGAAAACTATCTTGAAAACAGCGAACGCAATTATAAATAAGATTAAAACTATTACCGAAAAAATTATGCCGACAATGAAAAAAGGATTCATTTTTACACCTCCAACGATGTATTTATTTTAGCATAGAGCTTATGCTTTTTCAATGATCTTACGACAAGTTATTCAAATATCTTGCACTGTTCTGAGAAATTTGATAAAATACAAGCAAAGTTATATAATTATTGTTATACCTTTTTACATTATACAATAAGGGAGTGGATTCAATGGGCGAAACCGTATCCTACAAGTGTCCGAGCTGCGGTGCTCCGCTTGTTTATGACGCTGAGGAAAACAAGTTTAAATGTGATTTCTGCGTTTCAACCTTTGAAATTACAGAGATAAAACAGGCCCTTGACGAAGAGGGTGACAAGGGATTTGACTGGGGTGACTATAAAAAGAATTACAGCGACGAAAAAATTGAGGGAACCGTTTCTTACATTTGTCAGTCCTGCGGTGCCGAGATAGTCACCGATGCTGTTACTGCCGCAACAAAATGCCCCTACTGTGACAATGTTATTGTTGTTGAGCCTAATCTCTCGGGCACAATCAAGCCTAATGCAATCATTCCTTTTAAGATTGACAAAAAAGGTCTCGTTGATGCTGTTAAGAACTATTGCAAGGGTAAAAAGCTATTGCCCAAGAATTTTTTATCGGAAAACAAAATCAAAGAGGTTCAGGGTGTTTATGTTCCGTTCTGGCTTTTTGACTGTCATGCCGACGGAAATATGAGCTTTGAGGGAACAAGAGTACGCCATTGGAGCGACAAAAATTATGAATATACCGAAACCTCTCACTATTTGCTTGACCGTGCGGGTAATATGGATTTCAAAATGATCCCCGTTGACGGTTCAATTAAAATGGACGATGCACTTATGGACTCTATTGAGCCGTTTAATTATAATGAAATGGTTGAATTTGAACCCGGATATCTTTCAGGCTTCCTTGCCGACAGATTTGACGCTGATGCTGATGAGAGTCTTCCCCGTGCAACTTCGCGCGTTAAGAACAGCGTTTCTGAAATGTTCTCTTCAACTACTGTCGGTTATGCAAGCGTTATGCCCATTTCTTCAAATATTGAGCTTTCAAATACCGAAGTAAATTATGTTCTTCTCCCCGTTTATCTTATAAAATCAAAATATGCCGGCAAGGAATACACCTTTGCGGTAAACGGACAGACAGGCAAGGTTACGGGTAATCTTCCGTATTCAAAGGCAAAGTTTTTCTCTGTTCTTTTCGGTATTGCCGGTGCTATCGGTATTATTGGCGGAACATTATTCGGATTTTTTGGCTGAGAGGAGGAATAATGATGAAAAAAATATTAAGCATCACAGCTATTGCATTTCTCCTTATAAGCTTATGTATTCCTTGCTTTGCAGATACATATGAGCAGAACAACTCTGTCATTGACAATGCAGATATTATTTCTGCAGGAACAGAGGAAGTTTTAGCATCAAGGCTTAAAGAAATAGGCACAAAATATAAAACAGACCTTGTTGTTCTCACGGTTGACGATTCTGACGGCAAGTCACATATGGAATATGCCGATGACTACTATGATTATAACGGTTACGGCTACGGTGACGAAAAAACAGGTACGCTTCTTTTAATATGTATGGAAGAGGGCAACCGCGGTGTATGGATTTCAACCTGCGGTGAAGATATTGAAAGAATCAACGATTACGAAATTGATTCAATACTTGACGATTTTGTTCCCTATCTTTCCGACGGCGATTATGACACGGGTGTTTTAGCCTATGTCGACAGTCTTGAATTTGAATTGGATTACGAGGAGGAATACGGTCACGATGGCGAAGACTATTATACTGACAGCTATGCCGCTTATTCGGGAAATACCTCCGCAAACAAAATTGAAAAAGTTGTTAAGGCATACTTCTTTGCAATTATTATCGGCTTAGCGGTCGGAGGCGTTACGGCATTTGTTTTAAAGAAGCAAATGACACCTGTTCAGCAGGCTGTCAGTGCGAGAAATTATCTTGTTAATAATTCATTCCGTTTAACGAAAAATTTTGATATGTTCCTTTATTCCAATGTAACAAAAACAGCAAAGCCGAAAGATACAGATAGCGGCAGCGGTCACAGCGGCGGCGGAAGTTCGCACACCGGTTCGTCAGGCGTCAGCCACGGTGGCGGCGGAAGAAGCTTTTGATACAGTATAAAAATCAAGTCATTTTACCTTGAAAGGAGAAAAAAATTATGGGTCTTATTAAAGCAGGCGTTGGTGCCGCAGGCGGCGTTCTCGCTGATCAATGGAAAGAGTTTTTCTATTGCGAAGCTATGCCAAAAGAGGTACTTGTTACTAAAGGCGTTAAGCGTGTCAGCGGTCGTTCATCAAACACAAAGGGTAGTGAAAATATTATTTCAAACGGTTCGGGTATTGCCGTTGCTGACGGTCAGTGTATGATTATCGTTGAGCAAGGCAAAATTGTTGAAGTTTGTGCCGAGCCGGGCGAATTCACTTACGATACATCGACAGAGCCTTCAATTTTTACAGGTTCACTCGGTGAAAACATTAAATCAACATTCCGCCGGATAGGTAAACGTTTTACCTATGGCGGCGACACAGCTAAAGATCAAAGAGTTTATTATTTCAATACAAAAGAAATTATTGACAATAAATTCGGTACATCTAATCCGTTTTTATTCCGTGTAGTAAATAAAAGAATAAATTTAGACAAAACAGTAAGCGTCAGATGTAACGGCGTTTATTCTTACAAGATTACCGACCCTATTCTTTTTTATACAGAGCTTTGCGGTAATATTGCTGATGAATATTTACGCGAAGAAATTGACGGACAATTAAAAACAGAATTCATCAGCGGTTTACAACCGGCATTTGCAAAGCTAAGCGATTTAGAGCTTCGTCCGAGTGAAATTCCTGCTCATCAGGCAGAGCTTGAAGATGCTATGAATGAAGTTCTCAAATCAAAATGGACAGAGCGCATAGGTATTTCTGTTTGCTCAATAGCACTGAACCCAATCACACTTGCCGAAGAAGATCTGAAGAAGATTCAGCAAATTGAAGATGCTGCTGCTTACGCAAGCAGTCCGACTATGATGGCAGGTCGTCTCGGCGATGCCGTAGCTACTTCTATGGAAAATGCCGCAAGCAATGAGAACAGTGCCATGACAGGATTTATGGGAATGGGTATGGCTATGAACGCTACGGGCGGTATAAATATCGGCGGACTTTATCAGCAGGGTGCCATGCAACAGGCGGCGGCTCAACCCGTTGCTCCCGCTCAAAGCGGTTGGACTTGTGCTTGCGGAACGGTAAATCAAGGCAATTTCTGTCAGAACTGCGGTGCAAAAAATCCGGTTGCAAATAATTGGACTTGTTCTTGCGGAACGGTAAATCAAGGTAATTTCTGTCAGAACTGCGGTGCAAAAAGACCATAGTTAAATTGAATTCTGCATAAATGAAGCCGTTGAATCATTACTGATTCAACGGCTTATTTTATTTGTAATTACAAAGGACAAGTGACGGGTAATAAAGCTTCTGATGAAGCCGTAAGCCATTCCGCCTGCAACCTCAATGGGTGCTCCCGGCAGTACAATGGATATCACCTGAATTGACTGAAGCAGGAAAAGATATATAAGTCCTTTCCGATTTCCGCTTTGTGTAAGAAAACTTTGTATTTGCTCTTCGTCTCCGCTTTTTAATGCTTCCCAAATTCCCGGTGCCAATGGAACAAAGGCTTTAATTATTTTATTTTTCATAAAAGCTCCTAACTCAGATTATTGCTTAATCAGTATAGCATTATAATATCTGTCTCTTATACACATCTGACGCTGCCGACGATACTCCTTGTG
>CAMFTS010000009.1 GCA_945988915.1 uncultured Clostridia bacterium | reverse complement strand
CATTGATAGTTTCCTTCATAAGCTTTCTGACAAAGCCTTCGGCCATATCCATAATATCGTCAGTATCAACAAAGCTCATTTCAAGGTCAATCTGTGTGAACTCAGGCTGACGGTCAGCTCTCAAGTCTTCATCTCTGAAGCAACGGGCAAGCTGAATGTATCTGTCAAAGCCCGAAACCATTAAAAGCTGCTTATAAATCTGCGGACTCTGTGGCAAAGCATAGAATTTTCCGTTGTGAATTCTGCTCGGTACAACATAGTCGCGTGCGCCCTCAGGAGTTGACTTAATCATCATAGGTGTTTCTATTTCGAGGAAATCATTTTCATAGAAATACTCACGCGCAATTTTTGCAATCTTATGGCGCATAATTATATTCTTTGTAAGCTTTTCGTTTCTTAAATTAAGATAACGGTACTTAAGCTTTGTTTCATCGCCGACCTCATCAGCTTTTGCAATTTCAAAAGGAGGCGTTTCGCTGACGGAAAGTACGCGCAAATCCTTTACTTCAACTTCAATTTCGCCTGTCGGTATTTCCAAATTCTTTGAAGAACGCTCACGAACAATACCTTTTGCCATAAGTACATATTCACTGCGAACCGTAAAAGCCTTGTCAAAAATACTTTTTTCCGTGCTTTCGTCAAAAGCCAACTGAACAACGCCTGTTCTGTCACGCAAATCAATAAAAATCAACGAGCCAAGGTCACGCTGACGGTGTACCCAGCCGCAAACGGTAACCTCCTGACCGACATTTGATATATTTAGAGTTCCACAGTAATTTGTTCTCTTTAAACCCAGCATATTATCCATTTATACTGCCTCCAAGAATTTCTGATAAATCGATTCCTTCCATACCCAAACCGTCAAGCCCGTCCATTGCCTGTTTAATAATCATAGCTTGAAAATTGTCTGTAAAATCATCCAAAGCAATTTCCGTCTGGTCACCGGTCTGCATATTTTTAAGTACAGCCTTTCCGCTTTCAAGCTCGCTGTCACCTAAAACCATGGTATAGAGTGCGCCGATTTTATCTGCATATTTCATTTGAGCCTTTACTGACCTGCCAACAGTATCAAACTGTGCGGCAAGGCCTTCATTTCTCAAATCGGTTGCGATTGCACTTGCTTTAATATTTGCATTTTCGCCCATAGAGCCTATGAATAAATCGCACATTTTGCGCTCGGGGAATTCTGTATTTTGAGCGTCCATTAAAAGGAGCAATCTTTCAAGACCAAGACCGAATCCGCAGGCAGGCGTAGGCTTGCCTCCCATTTCTTCAATAAGTCCGTCATATCTTCCGCCGCCGCAAACAGTTCCCTGTGCGCCGATATCGTTTGAAACAAATTCAAATACTGTTCTTGTGTAATAATCAAGACCGCGAACTATCGTCGGATTAACCTTGAATTCTATATTATTAGCTGTTAGATATTTTTTGACTAATTCAAAATGTTCGTTACATTCGTCACAAAGATAGTCTAGAATTTTCGGAGCGGATTTACCTATTTCAGAACAAATCGGACTCTTGCAGTCAAGAATTCTCATTGGATTTTTTTCAAGTCTGCCCTTGCAGGTATCGCAAAGTTCGTCATAGTGTGAACTAAAATATTCTTTAAGCGCATGCTGGAAATTTTTTCTGCATTCGGGACAGCCGATTGAATTAATTTCAAGTGTAAGGTTGTTTATTCCGAGATAATTAAAGATTTCGTTTCCAAGCAAAATTACTTCAGCGTCCTGAGCCGCAGTTCCGGCACCGAAGCATTCAACACCGAACTGATGAAATTCACGGAGTCTGCCTGCCTGAGGCTTTTCATATCGGTAACACGGTGTAATATAATAAATCTTCTGAGGCATTGCTTCGTTGAAAAGGCCGTGTTCAAGATATGACCTGACAGCACCTGCCGTGCCCTCAGGCTTTAAGGTTATTGATCTTCCGCCCTTGTCTTCAAAAGTGTACATTTCCTTTTGAACAACATCGGTAGTTTCACCGACTGAGCGCTGAAAAAGCTCTGTATGTTCAAAAACAGGAGTGCGCATTTCGTGAAAACCGTAGTTTTCTGCAATTTCACGCATAACCGCTTCAACATACTGAATTTTGTAACTGTTTGCAGGCAAGGTATCAAGAGTACCCTTAATTGCATTCGTAATGAGTGCCATAATATACCATTCCTCTAACTAATAATTGCCCCCTCCGTAAAGGAAGGGGTGGTTTTGTTAACATAATTATTTTGGATTAACAATATCACGCCAATCGAGATCGCCTCTGTCAAGGCTGTGGATTAATGCCTCAGCAGTTGCAATATTTGTTGCCACCGGGATATTGTGAACATCGCAAAGCCTGAGAAGACTTGATTCTTTAGGCTCGCTCGGTTTAGGCTCAAGAGATCTGAAAACAAGCAATAAGTCAATCTCGTTGCATGCAATTCTTGCGCCTATCTGCTGGTCACCGCCCTGTGATCCGCTTAAAAACTGTGTAATTTTTAGTCCTGTTGCTTCTGAAACAAGCTTACCCGTTGTTCCTGTTGCGCACAAATTATGCTTAGATAAAATTCCGCAATATGCTATGCAGAACTGAATCATAAGTTCTTTTTTCTCATCATGCGCCATAAGTGCAATATTCATATAAGTTCCTCATCTTTCGTAAAAGCCGCAATTCCTATTTTCCCATATAGCTATAATATCAAAATTTCAAGCACTTTTCAACTGTTTTTAAGAAAAATCCTTTGGGTTGAACATTACACTTTCACCCATTACGCGTTTTGAAATTCTTTTGAAAGCAAAAAGTGCTCTGCGGCTGAGTCTTCCGTCGTTATCGGGCATTGTTCTGATTGTATCATCTTCAGGTACTACTCCTATAAGCTGAACATGAACATTATCAATAACATCATCAAGCTTTAACTGCTTTCCCTTAATCACTTCATTCTTATTGAATCGGTTAATTACAAGTCTTATATCAATGTTATTATTTGCATTTTCTGCTCTTTTAACTGCAACTTCCGCACTTCGAACACAAATGCTATCCGGCGTAACTACAAGCAATGCTTTATTGCATACCTTAGCAAGAATTTCATGAAATGAATCACTGCCGGCAGGAGAATCAATAAAAATATAGTCGTAGCTTTCCTCTACCGAGTCAATCATTTTTTTAAAGCTGTCAAAGGTAATGCTTGACGACGGTTCGTTCGGCGAAGCAAGCAAATCAGGCAGGTTTTCGGTTTTTAAAATTGCTTTGTCTTTGTCACAGCGGTCCTCAATTAAATCGAGCCAATTATATACCACTTGATTTCCGACATTTAATATGAGGTCAAGACTTCTGAATCCGATATCAGCATCTATGCAGAGTACTTTTTTGCCCATTTTCAATAAAGAATCGGAAATTGCGGCGGTAACTGACGATTTTCCGACTCCGCCTTTACCGGAAAAAACAAAAATTTTTTCTGCCATGCTAATATCACCTCTTTAATCTAAAATAGTATTACAGTTCTGGCTTGTATTTATTTCACTTTCCGTTCCGTAATATGCCTTGTAAATATCTGCAACGAGTTCTGCCGTAGCAGAACCGCTGCTGAGATTTTCAATAGCAACGCAAACTGCAATTTCAGGCTTGTCCGCAGGAGCGAATGAAACCATAAAGCCGTTAAGTCCCGATTCAATCTGACCGTTTACCTTAGCTTTTGATTCAGCTGTTCCCGTTTTTGCCGCAACAGCAACAGGAAGGCCCTCAAAACTGCTTAATCTTGCGCCGAGTCTTTTCATTCCTTCCTTAACGGTATCAATGCTTTCTTTTGATATGCCCGTTTTGTTAAGAACAACCGGAGTATTTTCAAGAATTGTTTCTGTATAGTCGGCGGACTTAACGCTTTTTACGAAGTGTGCTTTATACCTTGTACCGCCGTTTGCGATTGTCGCTACATAGTTACACAGCTGAATGGGCGTAAACAAGTTATCGGACTGACCGATTGCTGCCTGAACCGTATCGCCCGGATACCAAGTTCCGCCGTGTGCCTGTCTGTATTCAATACTTGCAAGCACGCCTGACGATTCGTTTATTTCAACTCCTGTTTTTTGTCCGAGTCCGAGTCTTGTGCAGTAGTCGTTCATTTTGTTAATTCCTAACAGTCTGCCTGTTTCATAGAAGAAAATGTTACAGGACTGATTTAATGCCTCCTCAACATCTATATAACCGTGCTTGTGAAGGCATTTAAAGTGGGTATCCTTAAAGAAATCATATATCTGATTGCAGAAAACACTTGTATTTTTATCTATTACGCCTTCCTCAAGACCTGCAAGGGCAACAGAAAGCTTAAAGGTTGAGCCCGGTTCATATGTGCTTTGCAAGGCTCTGTTCCAAAGAGGAGAAGATTTATCCTTTGCAAGCTCATTATAATCATCATAATAGGAAGTCAAATTATAACTCGGATAAGTTGCGCAAGCAAGCACCGCTCCTGTGTTAACATCCATAACAACTGCCGAACCTACTGCAGGAATTGCCGCGTTATCTCTGTTTTTTGCAATGAATCTGCCGAGAGCCTCCTGAGTTGCAAGCTGCAAATCAGCATTTATAGTCAATACCACCGTATAGCCCTGAACAGGAGCCACTAATACTTCGGTTGACTTGTTTCCGGCAGAATCGGTGATAGTTCTTTCAACACCGTTTGTACCGCGAAGATATGTTTCCATTGCGCTTTCAAGACCGAATTTTCCTATTTCGTCATTCATTGAATAAGCGCGCAAATTTAAAACAGTCTGCTCTTGAGTGCTTAAATTTTCATCACTCACAGCTTCTTCATATTCTTGCTTTTTCTGTTCGTATTCTTCGGCGTTGAGCGCACCGGTTACACCGATAATATGCGGAGCTATTGTGCCGTCAAGATATTGCCTTGCAGTATCCACATTGATTTCAACGCCAACATAAAAGCCGCTGTTTTCCTTTATTGCCGAAGCAAGCTCAACCGGAACATCATCTGCAAAGGTATATGGGTTTGTTGTTGAAAACACTATTCTTTTAAGAGAACAGCAAACGGAAGCAATCTTCAAAGCATCTTCATCGGAGTACTCTTCAAGCTTGAATTTTGTTTTAATCTCATCAAAACAGTTTTGCGCCGTTGCATAATCATTGAGATAAAGTATGCTCTTTGATTTGAGAATTTTAATATCAGCTTCTCTGTCAGGCATAAACTGAACCTGTCCCTTATCATCAAGATATAAAGGAAGCCAGTCATTCCATTCAACCTCATATTTTTCAAAAAGTTTAATAAGAGAAAGTATTATTTCGTTTCGTTGTTCCTGCTCATCAACTCTCGGAAAATACGAGCCGTTAAAAACAACGGAGTTTACCTGTTTGTTGGTTACTAATTTTTTTCCGTTGCAGTCAAGTATTTCACCTCTTGAAGCAACGATAGTTGTATCGCTGTGACTAAACGCAACCCTTTGATTTTTATAATCATCACTATGAATAATCTGTATCCTGAAGAGGTCAGCAGCAAATATTGAAAAAAGAACAATAACTGCTACGGAAAACGCACCTGTACGAAAACGAACCGTATTATTGTTAAGCATTTTCATACCTCCTTCATGGAATAAAAAACAAATTAAAACTCGTCCTGAGTTGCCGTTCTTCTCATTATCCCTCTTACCGACAAATAGAAAACAGGGGTAAAGAGCGTTGTATATATACAAGACGGAAGATAATATCTTAAGAATAAATATCCTGAGGAATCCACACCCTCCGCAATCACAAAGAAAACTAAATATGTACCTGCATAGGCAAGGCACGAAAACAGACTTAAAATAATTGCCGTTAGTAAATGATTTCTCATAAGAACATTTATTAAGAAGCCGCAAGCCGCACCGATAAGCATTAAAAACAGCGTATCGTATCCGTCTCCGACTCCGGAAACCGTATCCCACAGTGCCCCCGCGAACAATCCGAGCAAAGCACCGGCAAGTTCTTTTTCAAACATGGCAATACACACAACAAGCGGAATAAGCAAAAAAGCTCTTGCGCCGAAAATAATCGGCACAAAGCCTCTTGAATTTTGTAAAATATGTGTTATTAAAATAATTGCCGCAAAGATCAGCCGTCTTACAAGTAGTATTTTTGTATTCTTACGCATCGCCTTTACCCTCAAAATCAGTAATTACAAATACATCCTGAATTTCACTGATATCGATTTCAGGCTCAACTTCTGCATAATAAGAAATATCTCCCTCTTCTACCTTTACGGAAGAAACCGTTCCGATAATCAGCCCTCTCGGGAATATTCCGCCGACGCCGGAGGTGCAAATGATACCGCCCTCTGCAATCGCCGTATCTTTAGTAAGCCCTGCGAATTTAATCACAGAGTGAACGCCTAATTTTGCCGTTGTATCGGTATAACCTAATTCGCCGGTTTTTATTTCATAAGCAGCAGCATTTACTTTTGGGTCAAGTACGGACAATACAGTACAGGTAGTCGGCGTAACCTCGCTGACAAGACCGACAAGATACTCTCCGCTGATAACCGGATCATTCACCGAAACGCCGTTATTTGAGCCGCAATTAAGCTCAAAAGAATAAAACAAATCAGCCGAATCCCTTCCGATTACCGAACCTGAAGTAAATTTATAATCGGGATTTTTCTCTTTAATATCAAGGAATTTTTCGTATGCTTCGACCTGTTTTTTTAATCTTTCGTAGTCAACAAGCTTACTCTGATAATCAGCGACCTGTTTTTCAAGCTCTTCGACTCTTTGCATATATGTACTTGAAGAAATGAAACCGCCCTGAACATTATCAAATTTTTCGGCAATATACGAAGACAGTCTTGAAAGCGGAGAAAAAACTGTTCCGACCGCCTTGGTTATGGGAGATGTTCGGTTACTCATAGATGCTGCGGCAACAATGCCTGCAAGCAAAATAATTGCGATTGCACACAATATTTTGAAGATTTTACTTTTTACAAAATTCTTCATAACCGCACCTTTCCGAATCTCCTGACTTTGAAATTCTGTTTTTATCAGCCGTAATTCTTTCCGGACATAAGTCCCGAATTTTCAAGGCAAATGCCTGTGCCCTCAACAACGCAGTCAAGAGGATTTTCAGCAACATGAACAGGCATCTTTGTTTCGATTGAAATCAGTTTGTCCAAACCTCTGAGCAATGCACCGCCGCCTGTAAGAGTAATTCCTCTGTCAATAATATCGGCAGAAAGCTCGGGAGGCGTTCTTTCAAGCGTAACACGAATTGTATCAAGAATCTGCGCTACACAGTCCGAAAGAGCTTCTCTGACTTCTTCGGATGTAATTTCAACGTTCTTCGGAAGTCCGTCAAGGAGATTTCTTCCCTTGACATCGACAGCGCCCTCACCGTCATAGGGATAGGCTGAGCCGATTTTTATTTTTATATCTTCTGCTGTTCTTTCGCCAATCAACAGATTGTGCTTTTTTCTGATATAGGCAATTATTGCTTCGTCAAAATCATCACCTGCAACTCTTGCAGACTGAGCCGTAACAATGTCACCGTATGAAATAACCGCAACCTCAGTTGTACCGCCGCCGATATCAACAACCATACTGCCGGTTGCCTCTGCAACGGGAAGCCCTGCACCCACCGCAGCAGCCATAGGCTCTTCGATAAGGCTTACATATTTTGCGCCTGCCGAACGGGCAGCGTCGTGAACGGCTTTTCTTTCAACCTCCGTAACACCTGACGGAATACAAATAAGCACTCTTGCTCTTGAAAACGGAGAAGAGCTAATAGCCATTCTGATAAATTCCTTCAGCATATCCGATGTAATATCAAAATCGGCAATAACGCCGTCCTTAAGCGGTCTGACTGCAGTAATTGAACCCGGTGTTCTTCCTATCATTTGCTTTGCCCTGTTGCCAACTGCAACAACTCTCTGAGGATATGAGCTAACATCAACCGCAACAACAGAAGGTTCTCTTATAACTATACCTTTTCCTTTGACAAAAACCAAAGTGTTAGCTGTTCCGAGATCAATTCCTACATCCTGAGAAAACAACATTTTTTCCTGCACCCTTTCTTGTATTTTTCTTATTCTCACACAACTGTATATACAATCCCAATATATCAGTTTATATTATAACTCTAACCGTTTAAATTCTCAACCTTTAAATCCAAAAAAATTTATTAAAATAATGTAAATTATAAGAATTCTTTACCGTTTCTTCGCCAATGGAAAAGGTATTGCTGAGCGATGCCGTCATATCCTTTCATACATTCAGGCAGACCGTCAGGATACATTTCGGCTACAATTCTCTTAACCCAGACATCTTCGGGGAATGCCTCAACCTTTCCGAACCCGTAAAGCAAGGTGCATTCAGCAACCTTTTTGCCTACGCCTTTAATCTTAACCAATTCTTCTCTGCCGAATTCAACAGGCGATTTATCTATTTTTTCAAAGTCAACCTCGCCGTTGGCAACCTTTTTCGATGCGTCTATTATGTATTTTGCCCTGAATCCCGAACGCAAGGGAGCCAAATCCTCAACCGTAAGACTGCTTAGCTGTTCTGCAGACGGAAAAGAATAATATCCTTTTTCTATTTCTTCACCGAAATTCTCACATAATCTTTCAACAATTCCTTTTATCCGCGGAATATTATTGTTCTGTGAAATAATAAACGAGCAAAGCGTTTCCCACGGTTCCTGACGGAGTATTCTGATTCCTGAAAACTCTTCGGTTGCTTTCTTGAGATATTCGTCCTTTGCAAATTCCTGAACGAGAGATTTATAATCTCTGTCAAAATCAAGATACTTTCTCATTGTTGAATTAAAAACCTCAGCCGTGCAGTTACAAATCAGCTTGCCGTCCTTTTGTAAAAGCTTATAGACTCTGTTGCCGACAACACCGCACATATATCCGTTTTCGTCCTTTTTCCAACGAAAAGCCTGACCGCAGTCAAGCATTAGCTCAAGATTAAAGATTTCAGGTGTATTTATTTCAAACATTTCTTCTTTCACTTTTTTCACTCCGAAAATATAAACAAAATATTTCTATTTTTTTATGTAAAACAAACAATGTTATTTTGCACAAAGATTTTTCAAGGTCTTACTTAAAAAATTACTACAAGGCGTATAATTTTGTAAAGATATTATAACTCGCAGTAAATGTTTAAAACTAATATAAAAGTTATAGACATTTTGTAAAAACATGGCTAAAAGCTTAGTTTTAACCATTTTTAAAGCAACTTATCTACATTTTGAACATTGTTTTGAACATTTTTGAACAAAAAATTATATTACTGTTTGTATAATTTATGTAAAAAATATTTTTGTGTAAAATCCCATATTGACACAAAAAATTGAACAAAAAATTAAACAGTACGGTATATTTCAGCACCTGTTTTTTCATACTAAAACTATCAGAATAACTAAAAGGAAACAATATATATGATTAAAGGTGTAAACAGACAAGTACTTGAAATACACGATACGGGCAATCAGTATTTTGAAAAGGCATTGCTTTTCGTAAAGCCTGAATATTCAACCCTCAGCGAAAGCCGGCTGAGAGATGCAGCTCAAAAAGCCTTTGGCATTTGTGACGGCATCCCTAAATGCAGAAAACAAAAAGTTGCCGGTATTTTAATTAAAGCGACAAGTCTGATTGCCTCAGCGGGTACAGGCGCATTAATTACCTTTTATTTAATAAATCAGTAATTTCTTTTTATAATTACCGCGCTCATCTTTGGAACTTCAATGCTTTGAGTGACGGTAATATTATTTGTCAGCTCTTTTGCACAGTGCCATTGAGTCGGAAGATTATAAATAATATCTTCTTCGTTTCTGTTTGCAATAATAAGCAAAGCCGATTTTTGACCGTTGCGCTCAAACGCAACACAGCCGAGAGTTGCCGAAACAAAGCGTATTTCGCCCTCTTTCAGGCACTCATTGCTTTCTCTTATAATGCCTAGTTTTTTATAATAAGAGTTAAGCTCTTCATTTATATTATCCCAAGTAAAATAAGCACGGTTAAACGGGTCTTTATATCCTTGCATTCCAACCTCGTCGCCGTAATATACGGACGGCACACCGGGGAGCATATACTGAAGCGAAGCCGCAAGTTTCATAAGGCGGATACCTTTTTCATACTTGTCTTTCGGAAGAATATTATGCTTTTCCTGCCATTCGCGTTCGGTAAATTCACAGCTTTCGCCTGCTATTTTGGTAATAGCTCTTTCCGTGTCGTGTGTTCCGATATGATTCATCAAAACATTTACGGCGGGAGCAGGATAATTCTCAACTATCGACATTATTACTTTTTCAAAGTCCTCTGCAACGCCGTATCTCGTAAAATCAAGCACTGCATTTGCGAACGGATAATTCATAACCGAATCAAACTGATTTCCTAAGAGAAAACGCCTGCGCTGACCGTATGAGAATTTATTAGTAGCATCCTCCCAAACCTCTCCGAGCATAAATGCGTCAGGATTTTCAGCCTTAACAGCCTTTCTTACCGAATCAATGAAAACATCCGGTAATTCGTCGGCAACATCGAGGCGCCAGCCGTCAGCGCCAAGTCTTAACCACTTGCGGACAATACCGTTTTCACCTGTCATAAATTCAAGGTATTCTTCGCTTTCCTCGTTAACCTCAGGCAGAGTTTCAAAGCCCCACCAGCTTCGGTACTTTTCGGGATATTCTTCAAAATTAAACCATTTTCGGTAAGGTGAATTTTCATCATTATATGCACCGCCGTTACCGTAGCGGCAATACTTATTAAAATAAACGCTGTCATCGCCGGTATGTGAAAAAACGCCGTCAAGAATTATTTTTATTCCTCTTTTATGCGCGGCTTTGCAAAGACTGACAAAATCTTTTTCATCACCGAGCAGCGGATCGATTTTTGTATAATCAGCCGTGTTGTATCTGTGATTTGAATGAGCCTCAAAAATCGGATTAAGATAAATGCAGGTTACGCCCAACTCTTCAAGATAAGGGAGCTTTTTTTCTATGCCTTTTAAATCGCCGCCGAAATAATCGTTATTTAAAACCTTTCCTTCTTTATTCGGTCGCCAAAAAGGTAAGTTTTCAACATCGGAACGCAGAATTCTGTCTGAAGGAACATTCTTTTTTGCTTTACCCGAATTATAAAATCTGTCAGGGAAAATCTGATATATTATTCCTCCCTTTATCCAATCAGGCGTTTCAAAATTTCGAGAATAAACAGTTAACTGCCACTCTAAATGCTCTGTTCTTTCCGCATCAATAATACCTTTGCCGTTACCGTCATTGTAGAGGGTACACAGTCCCCAAGGTGAATACAGATTGAAATGATACCAATATAAATCCTCGTCGGGCGCGGTTATCTCAACATCCCAAATCTCGCTGTTGTCGGAATACATTCCTGCCCAATACATTCCGTATTGAGTAAAGTCCGCTTCAGAATCCCTGCGCATGGCAAGTGTTGCTCCGTTGATATTGAAAGAGCGTGATATTACAATTCTGAACTTGATTTTTTCACCTGATTTTACAGCGCCGAATTTGCTTTTATAATAACTGTCGCGCGAATTAAAAGGGACAATATCCATTATACTACTCTCTTTCGCTTGAAATTTCACATAACATTATAATTATATCATAATTATCAGTATAAATAAATAATTAAAAATCAATTTGCCGTTGCAATACTTTTTAAAAACAACATTTTTCGGCGGAAAATCAGGTAAAAACAATGACAATCAAAGAAAATCGTCAAAAATCAGCCCTTGAAGTTCTTGTGAACTTATTATATAATCATATTACAATGTTAAAAGGAATGATGATTATGTTAAAAAATATACCCGGTACGGTGCTTGAGTGGAATGAAGGCCTCAGCAAGAATGCTTTTGCTGTTCTCTCTCCCGTCCTGTCTGTTACAAAAGGTTTAACATTAAGTCAATTAAAAGAATTGACCGGATTAGAGGGCACAACAATTCAGAATTGGGTAAAGCGCGGCTGGGTTGAAAGTCCTACGGGAAAGCGCTACGGAGAACAGCAAATTGTAAGAATTATTCTTATAAATATGCTTCGCAATGCTATGCAGCTTGAAAAAATAATCGCACTTATGAGTTATATCAACGGAAAAGTTGATGACCGAAGTGACGATATTATTCCCGACCGCGAACTTTTCAGTGTAATGTGTTCCATCATCTCGCAGGTCAGCAACAAAAATACAACCGACAAAGAAGAAATCAAAGCAATCATCGAGTCTGAATTACGGAACTACACCGGTCCGAACGAGGATTCAAAGCAGAAGCTTGAAGCCGCAGTTCTGTGTATGACGCTCGGTTTTATTGCTTCGGAAATAAAAAAAGAATCAGATAATGAATTTTCAAAATTATTTGAGTAAAGAAAGAAGGTTATAATTATGACTCCTGAAGTAAATTCGCTCATCCCTGTAACCACAACACCAACCTTTCAGGGAACAGAAATCAAACAGTATAAAGGTATTGTTTGCGGTGAAGTCGTTGCAGGTGTAAACTTTGTCAAGGATTTTGCGGCAGGCATTACGAACTTTCTCGGCGGCAGATCGACCTCATATGAGGAAGAATTGATTGATGCAAGAGAATCGGCATTGAGAGAAATGCAATCAAGGGCAATGATGCTCGGTGCCAATGCAGTTGTCGGCGTTGACATTGATTATGAAGTACTCGGTCAGGGCAATATGCTTATGGTTTCAGCTTCGGGTACGGCTGTTGTAATCTGAGCTGAAAGCTCCACCGCAGTATTTATATCAAAAAAAGCAATACATATAAAAATGACCTCCGACTGAACTCAGACGGAGGTCGTTTTATATTAAAATGTTTCAACTAACTCTTTAAGATATTCCTTGAAGTCCTCACCGATTTCATCGTGGTTAAGTGCAACCTCACAGTTTGCTTTCATTATGCCGAGCTTATTGCCCATATCATAGCGCTTACCGTCAAAATCAACGGCATTCAGCTTGCCGTCAGCCGCAAGTTTAAGCATTGAATCTGTAAAATAGACCTCTCCGCTCTTTTTATCCGGTTCTGTCTGTCTGATATATTCAAATATTTCAGGCGGCATAACAACTCTGCCGAGAATTGAATAACAAGACATAATTTCTTCGGGAGTAGGCTTTTCAATGATATTGTGAACCTGCATAATGTTTTTTTCGATAGGAGTAACATCAAGCGAGCAGTATTTCGGAACATCTTCTCTCGGAACTTCTTTGACGCCTACACAGCCTGCGCCGTATTTATCGTAAGCATCTATAAGCTGACCGATAACCGGCTTTCCCTCGGGAGAAACGATAACATCATCACCGTAAAGAATTGCAAACGGTTCATTTCCTATAAATTTTTCCGCACAGGCAATAGCATGTGCCAGACCCTTTGTTTCTTTCTGTCTTATAAAATAGATATTTGCAAGATTTGACGGATAAAGCACATCTTCATAAATCTTTTTCTTCGATTCGTTTCCTTTAAGATTTGCTTCAAGCTCAAAGGAATGGTCAAAATGGTCCTCGATAACGCCCTTGCCTCTGTTTGTGATAATAAGTATATCCGTAATACCAGCGGCAACCGCTTCTTCAACAATATACTGAATAGCAGGCTTATCAACAATGTTAAGCATTTCCTTCGGAACTGATTTTGAAGCCGGAAGAACCCTTGTACCAAGTCCTGCTGCAGGAATAATAGCCTTTGTAATTTTCATAAAATTCCAATCTCCTTTACTTTGCTAACAGCATTGTAAGAATTTGCTCTGCACAATAATAACCTAAAATTGAAAGTCCGCACATAAGACCTGAGATTCCTCCCCGTTTGAACAGGGATATTCGGTATTCCTCAGGCGAGGCAGTTTTCTCTTTTATATCTTTTATGTCATTAATTACTTTTTTCTTATAAAAGTAATTTCCGAAAAATCCGCAGAAAAGTTTGATTGCAAGACCTGAAAAGCTTAGAATTGCTACTTCAGGCAATTTTACTATTTCCGCTGAAATCGCTTCAACCTCTTGAGCACTGATTTCTTCATTCATATACTGTTGAACGGCCTGATAATAATCATTACTTGCTTTAACCATTCTGTCGGTTGTGCAGGCTCCTGTTATCAAAAGCGAAACAAGCATTATTATAAAGCCGATAACATGCATTTTTCTAAAGAAAAACCAATACGGTGAAAAAATAAACGATGCCCAGTTGAATGAAATCTTTTTACCGGTTTTCTCCATTCTGTAAAATTTCGGAATGTATCGGTTTGCAGACATTTGAATATACTCAGCAGTATCCGATACCTTGTTCCCGCCTATTGTATCATCAGGAGAAATTTCAATAACCGGAGTTGAAAACTGCTGATTCTGCATATTCGGAAGCATTATGGGCTGTTGAGTGAAACTGCCTTGAGAATTGTTATAAAGTCTTGCGCCGCAGTTCAAACAAACAGGCTCGCTTGCAGGATTTTCTTTTCCGCATTCAGGACAAAAAACAATTTGATGACCGTCATTTACTGTCTTGACCGGCTCATTTTCACGAGTATCCTCAGACGGCGTCCATTCAAATCCATTTGAATGTAAAGCTTCATTTTTACAGTGTCCCTCTGCTTCATAACAAGCTCTGTGATGAGGTGTTCCGCAAATCGGGCAAACAACTATATCATCATTTTCGGAAAATCCTTTTTGACAAACGAGACATTTTTCTTTTAAATAATTCATAACATCAACTTCTTAAATCAAGATTTTTTCATTAAACCTTAATCTCAATATTAACCCCTAATTCATCGCGGTACTTTTCAAGTATCGGTGCAACTTCTGCTTCAATAAATTCTTTTACCTGTTCGGGAGCTCTTCCGATGAAGTTTTCAGGCTTCATTTCTGCAAGAATTTCTTCCTTAGTAAGACCGAACATTTCGTCAGCGGCAATTCTGTCAATCAAGTCATTTGCTCCGCCGTCAACTTTTACGACTTTGCCGGCATCCATTGAATGAACACGAATTCTTTCGTGTAATTCCTGTCTGTCTCCGCCTTTTTTAACAGCTGCCATCATAATATTTTCGGTAGCCATAAAAGGTAATTCTGCTAACAGGTGCTTCTCTACCATCTTTGGATACACAACAAGACCGCTTACAACATTGATGTAAAGCTCAAGTACAGCATCAATGGCAAGAAAAGCTTCCGGAATACTGATTCTCTTGTTTGCAGAGTCATCAAGTGTTCTCTCAAACCACTGAGTTGCGGCAGTAATCGCAGGGTTAATTGAATCTGCAATTACATATCTTGCAAGTGAAGAAATTCTCTCGCTTCTCATCGGATTACGCTTATATGCCATAGCTGATGAACCGATCTGATGCTTTTCAAACGGCTCCTCAACTTCCTTTTCGTGCTGTAACATTCTAAGGTCGCCTGAAAATTTGTAAGCAGACTGCGCAATCTGTGCAAGGACTGAAAGCACATTATAGTCAAGCTTTCTTGAATATGTTTGTCCGGAAACCATATAACAGCTTTCAAAGCCCATTTTCTCGGCAATTTTTTTATCAAGCGTCTTAATTTTTTCTGAATCGCCGTTGAATAATTCGACAAATGATGCCTGTGTACCTGTTGTTCCCTTTGAACCAAGCAAACGCATTTGTGAAATCTGGAATTCAAGTGAATTCATATCCATAACTAAATCAGAAAGCCAGAGCGAAGCGCGTTTTCCCACTGTTGTAGGCTGTGCAGGCTGATAATGTGTGTATGCAAGACAAGGCATATCTTTATACTTATCCGCAAACTTTGAAAGCTCATTGATAACATTAACAAGCTTTTTGCGAACAATTTTTAAAGCCTCGGTCATTATGATAACGTCTGTATTGTCACCGACATAGCAGGAGGTTGCCCCAAGGTGAATAATACCCTTTGCATTCGGGCACTGCTGACCGTATGCAAAAACATGACTCATTACATCGTGGCGCACTTCCTTTTCGCGCGCCTCAGCGACCTCATAGTTTATGTCGTCGGCATAAGCCTTAAGCTCTGAAATTTGTTCATCGGTAATATTAAGGCCAAGCTCTTTTTCGCTTTCTGCAAGTGCAATCCAAAGCTTTCTCCAAGTTCTGAATTTGTAATCAGGTGAGAAAATATATTTCATTTCAGCACTTGAATATCTTGAATTTAACGGACTTTCATAAATGTCTTTCATTTTGAATCTCCTCTATTTTTGATATTCTTATTTTACAAAATAATTCTTAATTCTTTCAACTGCTTTTTCCGTGTTCTCTTTTGAACCGAAAGCAGTAAGTCTGAAATATCCCTCACCGTTGGGACCGAAGCCCTCGCCCGGAGTACCGACAACCTGTAATTCGTTGAGAAGTAAATCAAAGAATTCCCAGCTGCCCATATTATCAGGAGTCTTGAGCCATACATACGGTGAATTCTTTGCGCCATAAACTTCAAAACCGCAAGCTTTAAGACCTTCAAAAATAGTTTTTGCGTTATTCTGATAGAAAGCAATAATATCTCTTACCTGCTGTTTGCCCTCGGGAGAATAAACTGCTTCGGCAGCTCTCTGCGTAATATAAGAAACGCCGTTAAACTTTGTTGCCTGGCGTCTTGCCCAAAGCTTATTAAGCTCTGTTCCGTCAGCAGCCTTAAGCTCGTGAGGAACTACCGTGTATCCGCAACGAACGCCTGTAAAGCCCGCTGTTTTTGAGAATGACTTGAATTCAATAGCACATGTCTTTGCACCCTCAATTTCATAAATTGTATGGGGAACATCCTCTTCCGTTACAAATGCTTCATATGCAGCATCGTAAAGAATTACAGCTCCGTTTTCATTTGCATAGTCAACCCATTTTTTGAGTTCAGCCTTTGTAATAGCCATACCGGTTGGGTTGTTCGGGAAACAAAGATAAATAATATCAACCTTTTCGGTTGGAATCTGCGGCAAGAAATTGTTTTCTGCAAGGCAAGGCATATAGTAAATGTTTGACCATTTGCCGTCAACCTTATTTCCCGAGCGTCCTGACATAACATTGGTGTCAACATATACTGGGTAAACCGGATCGCAAATTGCTACCTTGTTTTCAAGAGAGAAAATATCACCGATGTTACCTGTATCGCTCTTTGCACCGTCAGAAACAAAGATTTCTGAAACATCAAGCTCTACGCCTCTTGCCGTGTAATCGTTTTCTCTGATAGCTTCAAGAAGAAAATCATATCCGTATTCAGGCGGATATCCTCTGAAGGTTTCTCCGTGTGACATTTCATCAACAGCCTTGTGCATTGCTTCAATGCAGGCAGGTGCAAGCGGAAGAGTAACATCACCGATACCGAGTCTGATTATGTTCTTTGCCTTTTCAGGATTTGCAGCAGAATATTCTCTTACCTTTTTTGCGATATTTGAAAAAAGATAGCTGCTTTCAATTTTAAGAAAGTTTTCATTTATTTTCATTTTTTGCCTCCAATATTTATTCCTTATTCTTCAATTTCGCCGTCACATATTTTCTCTGCCGGACCGGTCATATAAACATCGCCGTCCTTTGTCCAATTTACATAAAGTGTGCCGCCGATAAGATTTACTTTAATCTCCCTGTCCGATTGACAGTAGCCGTTAAGTATTGCTGCGACAGTTGACGCACAAGCTCCTGTTCCGCAGGCAAGCGTTTCGCCCGAACCGCGCTCCCATACTCTCATATCAAATTCGTTTTCGCTGATAATATGAACAAACTCCGTGTTGATTCTTTCAGGGAACATTTCATTATTTTCGAATAGCGGACCGATTTTTTCAAGTTCAAGGCTCTTAACATCGTCAACGAAAACAATACAATGCGGATTACCCATTGAAACGCAAGTAATCTCATAATCTTTTTTGTCGATAGTTAGTTTTTGTCTAACGACTTTATCCAAGTCGAATTTTGTCGGGATTTCCTTTCCCTTCAAAATGGGACTGCCCATATTTACCGTTGCCGCAACTACCTTTTCATCTTCAACGGTAACCTTGATATACTTAATACCGCTCAGAGTTTCAAGTGAAATTTCCTCTTTGTCGGTCATTTTATTATCGTAAACATATTTAGCTACGCATCGGGTACCGTTACCGCACATTTTGCCTCTTGAGCCGTCAGCATTATACATATCCATTTTAAAATCGGCAACTTCGCTCGGACAAATCATAATAAGTCCGTCGGAACCGATTCCGAAATGCCTGTCGCTTACTTTGATTGAAAACTTCTCGGGATCTTTTACAGTTTCTTTAAAGCAGTTAACATAAATATAATCATTACCTGCACCTTGCATTTTTGTAAATTTCATAATAATCCTCCGATCATTTTTCAGAATAAAAAGCTACTGTTACAATATATCAATAAAGCGGAAACTTGTTACAGATTTCCGTAACACCTTCGCGAATATAATCTGCTTTTTCATCAAAGTCGGTTGCAGCAAGTGAAATGTATTCAGCAATTTTAACCATTTCCTCTGCGCCTAATCCTCTTGTAGTAACAGCAGGAGTGCCGAGTCTTAAACCGCTTGTAACGAATGGCTTTTCAGGGTCATTGGGAATAGCGTTTTTATTTGCTGTAATATACACCTTGTCAAGTCTTTGTTCAAGCTCTTTACCTGTGATGTTCTTTGAACGAAGATCAACAAGCATAAGATGATTGTCACTGCCGCCCGAAACAAGATTAAATCCGTTATCAAGCATTGCCTTTGCGAGTGCCTGACAGTTATCAATAACTTTCTGCTGATATTCTTTGAATTCGGGCTTGAGAGCTTCACCGAAGCAAACTGCCTTACCTGCAATGATATGCATCAACGGGCCGCCCTGTGTTCCCGGGAAAATTGCTTTATTGAATTTCTTGCCGAGCTCTTCATCATTTGCAAGAATAAGTCCGCCTCTCGGTCCTCTTAATGTTTTGTGCGTTGTTGAAGTAACAACATCTGCATACGGTACCGGTGACGGATGAAGACCTGCCGCAACAAGACCTGCAATATGAGCCATATCGACCATAAAATATGCGCCGACTTCTTTAGCAATTTCAGAAATTCTCTTAAAATCGATTACTCTCGGATATGCAGATGCGCCTGCTACGATAAGCTTCGGTTTACATTCCTTTGCCAATCTTTCAAATTCATCATAATCAATAAAACCGTTTTCATTGATACCGTAAGGAACAAAGTTAAAATAGCTGCCTGACATATTAACAGGACTGCCGTGAGTCAAATGACCGCCCTCGTTAAGATTCATTCCCATTACAGTATCACCCGGCTGAAGCAGGGCAAAATAAACTGCGATATTTGCCTGAGCTCCCGAATGAGGCTGAACATTTGCATAGTTTGCACCGAAAAGCTTTTTAACTCTGTCACGGGCAATATCTTCTACAATATCAACACATTCACAACCGCCGTAATAACGGTGTGCGGGATATCCTTCTGCATATTTGTTTGTAAGGACGCTGCCCATAGCCGCCATTACTGCCGGAGAAACAATATTTTCACTTGCAATAAGTTCAATATTTCTTTTTTGACGGGCGAGCTCTTTTCCCATAGCCTCGCCTACCTCAGCATCGTAGCGAGATACAAACTCCACTGAATCAAAAACATCGTTATACAATTTCAAATTCCTCTCTTTCAATAATAATATCCGATTATACATATTAGATTATATCATTTAATATATGGTTAATTCAATACGATATTAAAAAAACACCCGTAAATATTACAGGTGTTTTCTCTGATTTTTTATTCAATTTGACAATTTATCAATAATCGGAAGCAAAATATCCGTATCAACAAGCTCAACGGCACCCTTATCAACAAGATTTGCTGTCTTCGGGTCAATAGGAAGGCGCGCCAACACAGGAACTCCAAGCTCCTCTGCAACTTCATCAATTTTGCTTTCACCGAAAATCGAGTGTTTTTTATGACAGTCCGGACATTCAAAATAGCTCATATTTTCAACAAGACCTAAAATGGGAATATTCATAAGCTTTGCCATATTGTATGCCTTTTTAACAATCATTGTAACAAGATCCTGAGGAGTTGTAACGATGATAATTCCGTCAAGCGGAAGTCCCTGGAATACAGTCAGCGGAACATCGCCTGTTCCCGGAGGCATATCAACGAACATACAGTCAACATCTCCCCACATAACCTCCTGCCAGAACTGATTTATAACGCCTGAAATTACAGGACCTCTCCAAACGACCGGAGCATCTTCCTTTTCAAGCAGAAGATTCACGCTCATAACTCTGATACCGAGTTTTGATTCTGCCGGGAAAAGACCCTGTTCGTCACCCTCTGCACGCTGATGAATACCGAAAGCCTTAGGAATAGACGGACCTGTTACATCGGCATCAAGAATGGCTGTCTGCAAGCCCTTTGACTGTGCCGCCACTGCAAGTAAAGATGTAACTGTACTTTTACCTACACCGCCTTTACCACTGACTACACCTATAACTTTTTTTACGGTACTGTATTCATTTACGGGAAGACGCATATCCTGCTTTTCATCACCGCATTTTGATGAACAACTTGAGCAATCGTGATTACAACCCATTATTCTTCTCCTTTAAATTTGATTTATTATTTCTTTTTTCGCAGTTGTAAAAAGAAGTCAGATAGAATTTCCGAACATTCTTTTTCCATTACTCCGCCCTCATACTCGGGCTTATGTGTAAACGGCAAAGAAAACATTTCGGCAACAGAATTAACTGCACCGTTTTTATTATCTTTTGCGCCGTAAGTAACTTTTATTAACCTTGAATTGATAATTGCACCCGCGCACATAGGACACGGCTCAAGCGTGACATACATTTCGCACTCCCAGAGCCGCCAGCCGCCGAGCTTTTTACAAGCCCCGTTTATTGCCTCTATTTCGGCGTGGCACAAAGCATTTTTTTCTTTTTCTCTGCGATTTCTGCCCGTAGAAACAACTTCTCCGTTTCTGACAATCACAGCCCCGACAGGCACTTCGCCGTCATTATATGCTATTTTCGCCTGCTCAAGTGCAAGCATCATAAAATCATTTTTATCCATCAGTTTATATACATAGCTGTTTCGGCAATGAGAATCGCTATTGCCAATGCCATCGGAACATTTACAATAAAGCTCTTCGCTTTTTCGCCGTTGTTCAAATAATATATATTTCCGTTTGAAAGACCGTAAAAAATATTTCCGTTCTTTTTATAGTACAAACCGGCACAAATTAAACCGAATATAAACACAACAGAATACATACATACAGTAAAAATTGTACTGCCCCGTTCCGAAAGATTATCAAACGCAATCATTGAGAGAACAGCCATTGAATTATTTATAAAATGAATAATAATTCCCGTCCAGAGACTGCCGGTTTTAATTACTGCATAACCGATTGCAATACCCGCAATAAATGCAAACGGAATTTGTACCATATTGCCGTGCATAAGTGCAAAAACAAATGATGACATAATAATTGCAAATCTGTCGCCGTATCTGCGAAGTGACTGCATTACAACGCCCCTTATTGCAAATTCTTCTACTAAAGCGGGAACTACAGCGGTAGCCAATTCCGCAAGAAGTATGCCGGATAGCGTTGAGTAATCGGATGTGTCATCAGGCTGAAAAAATTCTATTCCGAAGCAAACATCAAAAAAAGTTGATAATAATCCTGTAAAAATACTGCCGATAAAGCAAACCATAATAGCAATCGGAATAATCAGAAAAAATTCATTTTTGTCCTGCGGATTACCAAACGGCAATTCACCGATAATATTTTTCTTTTTTAATGACAGATAAGAAAAAAGAAACGGTAAAAACAGTGTAAATACAGCAAGGCAGGCAGTAAAAGCAGATGAAAAGATGCCGTTTGTTTCATAAAGGTCAACAAATCCTCTGAAATTAAACAGAATTAAGCTTAACACCATTCCTAATACGGCGAAACTGACTACTGCTGCGCCGCATGCCTTACCGATTGATAAAAGCTTTCTTTTTTCATTTTGTTTTACGGAATACAACTGATAATCAATATTTTGCTGATAGTACATATATCTTTTCCTTTTTTTAATCTTTTAAAAAAGATATCACCTGATAATTAAAATTTTGTTACTAAAACAAGAACAAATTATCAACAATATTATTCACTCGTTTCGGGAGCCTCTGTGTTACCCTCTGTATCGGAATTATCTACTTCTGCCAATTCTTCCTCTTCATCGTGGTCAACTATTGAGAATGCGACAACCTTTTCGCCCTCTGAAACCCTCATTACACGAACACCCTTTGATGTTCTTGAGAAAGTGCTTATGTCTGTTGCCTTAATTCTGATAATAATACCGTCAGAAGAAATTATGATGATATCCTGATCATCGTCAATCATAGAAACAGCCGTAACATCACCGTAAAGCTCCGTCTTGTAATTAGTGATACCCTTACCGCCTCTGTTCTGAACACGGTAATTGTCAATAGTGCTTCGTCTGCCGTAGCCTGTTTCCGAAATGGTCAGGACTTTCTTATCGGGATCAAGTATGCACATACCTGTTACCTTATCGTCACCGCGTAAAGCAATAGCTTTAACACCTCTTGCAGTTCTGCCGATAACTCTTGCGTCTGCTTCGTTAAATGTAATGGCATAGCCGTGCTTGGTCGCAACCATAATATCCTTTGTACCGTCGGTAAGAGCAACCCAATGAAGCTCGTCGCCTTCGTCAAGATTGATTGCAAGAATACCTGTCTTACGGATATTCTTGTATGCGTTAAGAGGAGTTCTCTTGATAACGCCGTTATGTGTAAGCATACAGAGATAGAAATTCTCTTCTTCGTTGAAATCGGGAACGCGAATCATAGCGGTAATCTTTTCGCCTGATTCAATAGGAAGAATATTAACAACATTCATACCCTTACTTGAACGGCTTCCCTCAGGAATTTCATAACCCTTAAGTCTATATACCTTGCCGAGAGATGTAAAGAACATAATATAGTCGTGTGAAGAGCAGGTAAACATTGTTTCTGCATAGTCCTCTTCTCTTCTCGACATACCCTTAATGCCCTTACCGCCTCTGCGCTGGCTCTGATATGTTGAAGCTGACTGACGCTTAATGTAACCCATCTTTGTCAGAGTATAAACGCAATCTTCTTCGGGTATAAGGTCTTCTATATCAACCTCGCCTGCAACATTGGAAATTTCAGTTCTTCTTTCGTCACCGAATTTCTGTCCGATAGCGGAAAGCTCTGTTTTAACAATTTCCTTAATCTTTGTTTCCGAACCGAGAATTTCAAGATATTCTTTAATTTTTTCTCTTAATTCAT
>CAMFTS010000008.1 GCA_945988915.1 uncultured Clostridia bacterium | reverse complement strand
CGGAGATGTGTATAAGAGACAGTATATAATTATATATTATATGTTGAAATATTTAGAGAAAAATGCTAATCTTTTTATATATACATTTATGATATAAAAGGGGTAATCAAATGAAAGAAAACAAACTCGGAGCAAGGCTTTGGTTTAATTTGATCGTTTTCGGCTTTATGGGACAAATAGCATGGAATGTCGAAAATATGTATTTTAATACTTTCCTTTACAATTCAATTTACAACGGAGCAACACAGAATGCAGTCAATAATTCAATAGATGTAATGACTGCAATCAGCTTAATGGTCGCTTTAAGTGCCGCTACTGCTGTTGTTACAACATTTTTAATAGGTACATTGAGTGACAAACTCGGCAAAAGAAAGATTTTTATTTCACTCGGTTATGTGCTTTGGGGCATCACAACAGGAGTGTTCGGATTTATCTCAAGAGATAATACGGCGGCTATTTTTAATATTACCGACGAGGCTAAAATTCTTACGGTAACTGTTTCATTGGTTATTGTTATGGACTGCGTAATGACATTTATGGGCTCAACAAGTAATGATGCTGCATTTAATGCGTGGGTTACCGATATAACAAACAGTAAAAACAGAGCAACTGCGGAAAGCGTACTTGCAATTCTTCCCGTACTTGCCATGGTTGTAATTATGGGATTGGCAGGAGTTGCTACTGCTGATTACAGCAAATTCTTTGTATTACTTGGTTCAACCGTAATTATTTGCGGAATAATAGGCATGTTTTCAATTAAGGATTCCGGCGACGGAATAAAAAAAGATACACCTTACTTCAAAGAGCTTTTCTATGGATTCAGGCCTGAGGTTGTAAAAGAAAACTCAAGATTATATCTTTCGCTTGCAGCGGTTTGCATTTTCTCGACGGCAGTTCAGGTTTTCTTTCCGTACATATTCATTTATCTGACGAACGGACTTGGTTTTGATTTGGAAAATATGATGTCCAATATCACCACACCTGTACTGATAGCCGCACCTATAGTGTTAATTGCAGTTATAGCACTGATAGTACTTATGGGCAAGCTCATTGATAAACTCGGAAAAGATAAGTTTATTGCAGTCTCGGTAATACTCTTTATTTTGGGGCTGATTATTACAGGCTTTGCAAACAGCGTCTCAATGTTTCTTATATGTATAATTCCTTTGTTAGCCGGCTACGCGTTGTTGATGATTATGCTTAATGCTGCAGTCAGAGATTTCACGCCTAAGGATAAGGTAGGACTTTTTCAAGGAGTTAGAATGATTTTCTTTGTTCTTATACCTATGGTTGTAGGACCGATTATAGGAAATATCGTTTGCAGAGTATCATCATTTACATATGTTAATGATTACGGCGTTGAGACCTCTGCACCCGGAAATGTAATGTTCTTTGCCGCAGCCGGTGTCGGGGCGTTAATAATTATTCCGATTATTTCTTTAATAAAAAAAGGCTTTGATCCTGAAAAAGAATAAAAGCGAGAATTTTTTGTTGATTTTTAAAAAATTTTTATTGCAAAAGAAATTTTATTGTGTTATTATAACTATGTAATTATGCACCCTTGGGACAGTTTTATCCCAAAACAGGGAGTAAAAGTACAAAAACTTATTTAAAGGAGCTTAAAAAAATGAAAAAGGTTTTATCCGTACTTTTGACAGTAACCATGCTTCTCGGTTGCTTCTCAGTAGGATTGGTATCTTTTGCAGCAGCACCTGCTGACGAGGCAGCTATGGCACAGGCACTTAAAGATACTACAACATATCTTACTTCTACAACACCTATTACCGTAAATGAAGGTAAATGGAATGAGAATACATATTTCTCATATCCTGCAAGCTACACATTCTCAAGAATTGTAAGCAAGACATTTACACAAATGGATAGTACTACTGTTCTTAATGCGGCAACTGCTTATAATGCAGGGTTAGATGCTGCTGATCAGTCAGCTGATCCGTATGGTGATTTCCTTGCTTCAAAAATTCAAGATGAGAAGTATATTACTCGTGATGCCAACGGTACAATTATAGATGTTGACGTTGCTAAGTATATTAATGATAATTTCAAAATGGAAGAAGTTGTGTCTGATTACATTACTACTTCTATTGAAAACACATCTGTAGATCCCGGAAAGACCGGCGTTAACCCTCTCGGTGAAAACGCAATTAAGGTTATTGACCTTGATTCTGCTGATATTATCAATTACAATACTTCTTCAGGAGCTTTTAACCTTGCAGATATCGTTCTTGCAGATCAGGATTCTGCAATTGAACCGGCAAAAACCGAAGATTCATCTCTTGCAAAGATAATTTCTATTTTCGATTCTAAGCAAGCTGATGCAGTTCTTGCAGCTATTAAGTCAAATTCTGCTGTTAAGGACGCAACACACTTTAAATATGCTGTAAACAGCATTATAGTTACACCTAAATTTAAGACAACTACTCTTACTGAAGACAGAATTGTCGGTGATGTTCGTTATGCAGCAGGCGATACATTTACCACTCTTACAGGTATTGAAGTTTATTACAAGATTGCATATAGCGCAAACATCAGATTTGATTTCTCTGATGTAGAATTCCCATATGCTGCAGAAGAGGTTGTTACTGCTTCATATACTAATATTAAAGAAGTCATTGCAGCAGTTACAGCAGCTGAACTTATTGATCTTGTAAATGCAGAAACAGCTTATGCTGTTGATGCTTCAGCAACAGATGCTCATATTACATCAGGTTATAAATTCAATAAAAATGTTGTAGTTTCTAATGCTATGCATTCAAATGCTTCAAGCAGTTTGAACGACTCAACAGTTGCAGCTCTTTCTAATATTCTCAAAGACAAGTATCCGGAATATGACGGCTATATTAACACAAATCCGGAGAGCTCTTTTAATGGCGAATACTATGATGATGAAGCAGCAAGATATACTTTTGATGATATCATTATGAATAGATTAGCTCTCGATGAAATGGGCGACATAGTATATGACGGCAGATATTATACTGTCGGTAAGGGAGTTAACGGTGCTGATATCCTCGGTGCTGATGCTCTTAAAGCTATGACTATTGATGCCGCAAAAATTAAGAGCTATACATATACTGCATTTAATAATAATCTTACTCTTAAGTTTAATGATGAGGAATTTATTCCAAATGCAGGTGAAAGCGTAATCGATGAAATTTATGATAACGGTATTTCTGCAAGCGTTATCGATGAAATTGTTGCGGATTTTGCAGATTTAACCAAAGGCTCTTCAATTGATAATCTTAATGTTAGCTTTAAGAATATTACTCTCAATGCAACATTTGCATCAGTTGGCGGTCAGCTTCAGCTTAAATCAATTAACTTTGTTTATGATATAAACTATTCAGCAGATCTTTATCTTGCTGATGCTATTGACAGTGATACAGTTTCAGGTATTTATACAGCAACAATTAACTATGTTAACATTGACAGATTTAATCCTGAAACCGACATTGATTCTTCAGTTTTTGTAGATGTACTTAACCAGGCTAGTGCATTTGCGGCTTATGAAAAAGCGGGTTATGATTACGAAAGAAATGCATCTTTCGTAGGCGAGCCTATTGTTGATATATCCGGCTCTACTGTTGGTACAGTAACAGGCGTTTTGGATATGATTGCCGGTCTTTTAGGCTCATCTGTTACAGGTGTTGCTAACGATACCCTCAAAGATTTTATTCTCTCTGATATGGATATAACAGATTTCTCAGCTTCAGTTCCTGTAACAGAGAACGCTGCAGATTACCTTGGTGATAATTATGCACTTAAAGCAACGGCACTTGAAGCTAACGATATTGACACGATTAAATATGATGCTGAAAAGAATGCTATCGTATTTACATTCAGAGATGAAGTAAACCCTGAAAAGGATGAAATGAGCGCTCTCAGCCGCTTTACAAACGATTTTACATCTGCTTCTGAACTTAGAGATAAGCTTGCTATTCAGATTGCTGACAGCTTCGGAATTTCATTTATTTCAGATGATGAACCCTGTGATGTTACATATACAAATATTGAGGGCTATGTTTCTTTTGCCGGTGCTGACGCAGATAATATTTACGGCGACGGTACAATTGATAAATTGGGCATGAGTTATGATTGCAACCTTAATGCAACATTCAGTGGTGTGGTATTATCAGCTGATGAAACAATGAAAGCAGTTTATAACAACTTCACTTATTGCGATTATGAAATGGGTGACGTTGATATGAGCTCAAGAGTTTCAGTTGTTGATGCTAAGTTAGTACTTAAGACAGTCGTAAACCTTTATGAACTTGAAGGCAAAAACTTTGAACTTGCTGATATGAACTATGACGGCAAGATCAGCGTTATTGATGCAAAGAAGATTCTTGAAAAGATTGTTAATAAGTAATTTTTAAGCTCTATTATATAAATTAAACACCGTCGGTTTTCCGACGGTGTTTCTTTTTATCAGTCGGTCATATCGCTTTCAACGAGTTCATTTTCTCTGAACAAAAGAGAAATGCACCAAACAGCTGATAACGCAACCAGTGTGTAAACAATTCTACTTAAGATTGCATCCTGTCCGTTGAAAATCCAACTTACTATGTCAAACTGAAATAAACCGATTGAACCCCAATTCAGTCCACCGATTATTAAAAGAATTAAAGCAATTCTATCAAGCATTTTTTTCACTCCTTATTTTTTCTTTATCAGTATTATTGTCAAAAATAATTATATTATTCCAATAAAAAATAAGCCGATTTTTATCGGCTTATTTTTTTATAAAATTATGCAAATTAAACCGTTACAGCCTTCATTGATAACACGCTCAAGCGTTTCTTGCATTTTCATTCTTGCTTCTGACGGCATATGATATAGCTTATTGCGTAAGCCTTCGTTGACAAGCTCATTTAATGATTTACCGAAAATATTTGACTCCCAGATTCTTTCCGGCTCTTCTTCAAAACCTTCAAGTAAATATTTAATTAGTTCTTCCGACTGATTTTCCGTTCCTACAATCGGTGCCACTTCTGTTTCGATGTTTGCTTTCAGCATATGAATTGACGGTGCTGATGCCGAGAGTCTGACTCCGTATCTTCCGCCTTGTTTTATTATTTCGGGTTCCTGAAGCTTTAGCTCTTCAATATCCGGCATAATTATTCCGTAACCGGTATTCTCCACCTCATCAAGAGCGGACTTTATTTTATCATATTCTTTTTTAGCCTTGCTGAGTTCGCAAATGCAAGTCATTAACTCCTGTTCGTTTTTAATTTCAATATTTGTTTGCTCAGCAATAATTTTATAAAAAAGCCCGTTGCTCATAGTTACTGAAATCCAAGCGCTTCCGTCACCGAGATTCATATTTGTAACTTTTGCTTCGCTTATGTATTCGCTGAGAGAAAGCTCTTGAGTGAGCAATCCGACATCTCTTACAAGAGCCATTTTATCACTTGCCGAATTAACGGTTGAATAAACACTGCTTCTGAGCCAATGATCTCCGGGAAGTGAAACAAGCCATTGTGGGAAATCAACTGCAATTTCTCTGATAGGAAATTCAAAAAGAATCTGAGTAAGTATTTCTTTTATTTCTTCTTCTTCAAGCTCAAGACAGTTTACAGGCATTACAGGTACTGAATATTTTTCAGTTAACTTAGAAGCAGTAACAGTTGCTTCCTCGCTTTTAGGTGAGGTACAGTTAAGCAATACAACAAAAGGCTTGCCGAGCTCTTTTAATTCGTTTATTACACGCTCTTCGGCTTCTTCGTATTCAGCTCGCGGAATATCACTTATGCTTCCGTCGGTAGTAACAACAAGACCGATTGTTGAATGTTCTGTTATTACTTTTTGCGTGCCGATTTCAGCAGCCATATTGAACGGAATTTCTTCTTCAAACCAAGGCGTGTGAACCATACGAGGTGTTTCATTTTCAATATAACCTAAAGAGCTTGGCACTATGTAACCAACACAGTCAATCATTCTTACATTAAGGCTTGCATTATCTGCTAAGGTTATTTCGACGGCGCTTTCGGGTATGAATTTCGGCTCTGTCGTCATAATAGTTCTTCCTGCTGAAGATTGCGGCAATTCGTCAATAGCTCGTGTATGTTGTGCTTCATTTTGTATATTAGGAATAACAAGTGTATCCATAAATTTTTTAATAAATGTTGACTTGCCTGTTCTTACCGGACCTACTACACCGACATAAATATCACCGTTTGTTCTTTCGGCAATGTCAGTATAAATACTTTTTTCTGCTGTCATTGTATTACCTCCCGAATTCTGCCTTTTGCAGAATTTATGTTGCTTGATTGCAATATTTAATTTCTTCAGTAATAATAGTATGATTAAAAAGTACAAAGTATGCCAACAAAACACAACTTGCAGAATTATTGTAATTATGATAAAATTGAAGAAATTATTGCTTTTGGGGGAACATATATGAAAGCTAAAAGAATTATTTCATTAGTAATGACGGTTGTAATGACAATCTCAATACTAATTCCGTGTTCACTTTCTGCAAGTGCCATCGGAGGAGTGCAGAAAAAGCTTAACGAGGTAATGGAGGAATTTCCGCCTGCAACCAGCCAGAGCGATGAGAATCAGGTTTACTTTACCGTTGACGGAAAGCCAAGCACAAGCATATCATCGGATAATTGCTATTATCCCGATGTTGCAAGAGCACACGGATATAATTGGGATAATATGTGGAGTGCATATTCCTGTTGCGGATTTGTTCATTTCGTTTTCAGGTATATTTTCGGTGTGGAATTCACATGGGAGAACTCAGTTGATCAAACAACTATCACCATTGATTCAAACAAGGATAAACAAACAAGAATTTCAGAGCTTGACAGCTTCTTCAAGAAATGCAAAGTAGGAGATGCCATTCTTTTTAAAAGACCGAGCTCACATTATGTAATATTCTTGGGTTATGATGCAGAACAGCAGAGAGTATCTACATACGATTGCGGTTGGGATCAGGAATGTGCAGTTAAGTCACTTAACCGTTCAGTTGAAAAAATAGCAGGATACGAATCCGTTATTCGTTATCACGCAAAAAACTATGACCAAATTGACACGAAGTACGGTGTAGCTCCGTATTGGGAATATAATGTCCTTTCAAAAACAGATAAAACTGTTGAAATTACGGGTTACAGCGAGGATGTTAAAGAGCTTAAAATACCCGAAACAGTTGACGGATACAAGGTTATCAGAATAGCAGATGAGGCTTTTGCAAACAGCTCTGTAGCAAAGCTTACATTGCCTAAGACTTTAACTTCTATAGGCGAAGATGCTTTTGCCGGCACGCCGTATTTTGATAATGCTAAGCTTGAAGATGGCGCACTTTATATCGGAAATTACCTTATATATGCAGGAAATGTTGATAACGGATATGTTATCAAGCCTGATACAACATTGATTGCTGACGGTTCTTTCCGTTTTGCATATATTCAAAGTGTAACAATTCCTTCAAAAACAGTGAATATCGGTAAAAATGCATTTGCCGATACAGAGCTTGAATTTATCTACGGCTATGAGGACACTTTTGCTCAACGCTATGCAAACGAAAACGGCTATGAATTTATTTCTATTGGCAATAAAGAGGAGCTTACCGCACAGTTAGTCGAGAAAATAGAAAATATAGGTGAATTTGACAAGACTCTATATACAATTTCTTCAGCAAATACACTGTCTGAAGCAATCAATTCCGCACAGTCACTGATAAACAGTACAAATGCAACTTGTGAACAGATAGCTGAAGCAATTCAAATGCTTGAAGATGCATACAATAATTTGACTGAAAGAGCAGAAATTGAATACCGTATAGGCGATGTCAACGATGACGGCAAGCTGTCAATTGTCGATGCGAAGAGAGTTTTGCAGTTTGTTGCAAAATCGGTTGATTTAGACGATGCGGCTATGCTTGCGGCAGATGTTAACGAAGACGGCAAAATATCCATTGTAGATGCAAAGTGGATATTACAGGCACTTGCAGGCATAAGGACATTAACACCGGAAGATGATAGCAACTTAACCGAGGCAACGCCTGATACGGCAACCCTTTAATATGAGTTCATTATTGTCATACTTTAATTGACAACGGTTTTTCCGTTTGATATAATTTATTTGTATTAATTCAATGTTTAGGAGATATAATTATGGCATGTTTTATTGTACCGGCTGTTGAAGCAATCGTTACTACTGTTGCTTCAAAAGCAATAGAAAATAAAAAGACAGAAACTTCATACGCAGCTGAAGTTGTAAATGAACAGGTGAAAATTCCGTTCTCAAGAAAGCTACGCTGGCTTACAAACCTTCTTCTCGGAGGCTCGGTTTTGCTTATGTTTGAACACCTTTGGCACGGTGAAATAGTGCCGTGGTTCCCATTCCTGACAGCAACATCAAATCCTCAGGACACTGTTGAAATGCTTCACGAAATGGCAACGGCAGGAGTGACAATGGCATTGCTTACAACTGCAATTTGGGGCGTAATGCTTTTAGTTGCACACATTGTTGAAACAAAAGCAAATTCTGCTGAAAATTCAGAGGATAATGCATAATGACTTTACTTGTAACTGTTTTTGCTGCGGTAATCAGCACAGTAATTTGGTACAAGAATGCACCTGATGATGAAATGAAATTAAGTGTACTATGCTGGATGTTCTGGGGCTCATCAATAATGTGGACGGTTGACGCAGTTTTTGAATATGTTGAAATCGGCGCAGAGTTTTTCAGACCGTCCTTTGAAGATATGCTTAACGATACCTATCTCGGAATTTCGGTAATTGCACTTGCACTTGTTATCTGGATTGTTGTTTTATTGATTAAAGACCCAAAAGGTGCGGTCAAAAAGACACTTTTAAATAATGAGAAGAATAAGAAATAGCAAATGACAAGCGACTCTGTAAAACTTCGGAGTCGCTTTTATTAAAAATATGGACTTAAAAGAATTTTTTACTCAATACAAAAAAACAGCTCTCGCTTTTTCAGGCGGTACAGACTCTGCATATTTAATGTATGCTGCAAAAACATATGCCGAAGATGTCAGGGCTTATTATCTCAATTCGCCTTTTCAGCCTGAATTTGAGCTGAATGACGCGTTGCGCCTCTCAAATGAGTTAGGCGTCGAATTAAAAGTAATAAATGCTGATTTGAACGGTAATTTGAATATTCTGAAGAATTCTTCACTTCGCTGTTATTACTGTAAGAAGAATTTGTTTGAAATTCTCATAAAAACGGCAAAAGCTGACGGATATGATATAATAATTGACGGAACAAACGCATCTGACCTTGAAGCTGACAGACCGGGAATGAGGGCACTGAAAGAGGCGGGCGTTTTATCACCTTTAAAAATGTGTGAATTGACAAAATCCGATATTCGTTTCCTTTCAAAACAAGCAGGACTTTTCACATATAATAAGCCGACATATTCCTGTCTTGCTACAAGAATACCTACGGGTATGCCGATAACACAAGAAATGCTAAGCAAAATTGAGCGAGCAGAAAGCTGTTTGTTTTCACTTGGCTTTTCGGATTTCAGATTCAGAATTATAAATGAAAAAAGTGCTAAAATTCAAGTTAAGAAAGAACAGTTTGAAAAAGCACTTGATTCGATTGAAAATATCAGAGAAGAATTAAAAAATGATTTTTCTTCAATTTATGTTGATAAGGAGGTTTTCAGATGAGCGAACTTGAAAAAATACTGAAAACATTAAAAGACGGTGAACTGTCAGTTGAAGAAGCCGTAATAAAAATCAAAACTCAGCCGTTTGATGACTTGGGTTACGCAAAGGTTGATCTCCAGAGAAAAATCAGACAGGGCACGGCAGAAGTAATTTACGGTGCGGGTAAAAGTGCAGAGGAAATCATCGGTATTATAAATTCAATGCAAAGCTCATCGCAAAACACAGTATTGATTACACGACTGTCGCAGGAGAATGCGGACGAGATAAGCAAGCAAATTACAATTAACTATGACAGCGTTTCAAGAATTGCATATACCGGCGAAAAAGCAAAGGCTGACGGAATAGGCAAAATTGTTGTAGTAACCGGCGGAACAAGTGATATCCCCGTTGCAGAAGAAGCGGCGCTCACGGCAGAAATACTCGGCAATGATGTTGTTCGTCTTTATGATGTAGGCGTTGCCGGAATTCACAGATTGCTTTCAAATAAAGAATACATAATGTCTGCAAGTGTAATAATTGCGGTTGCAGGAATGGAAGGTGCACTCGCTTCTGTCGTCGGAGGACTTGCAGAATGTCCGATTATTGCAGTGCCTACAAGCGTCGGATACGGTGCGTCATTCGGTGGATTGTCGGCTCTTTTATCAATGCTTAATTCCTGCGCAAGCGGAGTATCTGTTGTAAATATTGACAACGGCTTCGGTGCAGGCTTCTTGGCAAGCAGAATAAATCATATGGGAGGCAAATAAATGAGAACTCTTTATATTGAATGTTCAATGGGAGCGGCAGGGGATATGCTTGCGTCAGCTTTGCTTGAACTTACAGACAATGCGGACAGTATTATTGAAAAGCTCAATTCAATGGGTATTCCAAATGTTAAATTTATTAAAGAAGACAGCGTGAAATGCGGAATAAAAGGAACTCATTTAAAGGTGCTTGTCAATGAAAAGGAAGAATATGAGCATCATAGTTCTCACAGCAGTATGCGTAATGTTGAAGAGATAATTACTTCTCTGAAAACTTCAGCCGGGATTAAAGAAAATGCACTTTCAGTTTACAGAATAATTGCCGAAGCCGAAAGCAAAGTTCACGGAGTTCCCGTAACGGATATACATTTTCACGAGGTCGGAACATTTGATGCAATAGCAGATATTGTATCGGTTTGCCTGATTATTGATGAACTCAGTCCTGACGAAATACTGTCATCTCCCGTAAACACAGGAAGCGGACAGGTGAAATGCGCACACGGAGTATTACCGGTTCCCGCACCTGCAACAGCATTAATTCTAAACGGAATACCGACTTATTCAAACGGTATTAATTCGGAGCTTTGCACACCTACAGGAGCGGCACTCTTAAAGTATTTCGCAAAAGAATTCTGCGACAGACCTTTAATGAAAACCGAAAAAATCGGATACGGAATGGGGAATAAGGATTTTGAAACCGCTAACTGCGTTCGTGTATTCCTGTGCGAAAGAGAAAGCCGAGAGTCTTTTATAACAGAGCTGTCATTTAATGTTGACGATATGACAGGCGAAGAAATAGGCTTCTTAACTGAAAATCTTTTTGAAAACGGCGCAAGAGAGGTCTTTACCGTGCCTGTCGGTATGAAAAAATCACGCCCCGGCACATTGGTCAGTATTCTTTGCGACGAAGAAAAGAAAGAAGAAATGCTTTCTGTTATCTTTAAACATTCAACAACAATCGGAGTGCGTGAAGAATTAAAAAAACGATATGTACTCAACAGAAGAATTGAAACAGTACATACGCCGTACGGCGATATAAGAAAGAAGATTTCTTCGGGATTCGGTGCGGAAAAATCAAAATACGAATATAATGATTTAGCCGAAATCGCAAAGAAGAATTCAATGTCATTAAAAGAAGCACAGCTTATCGCAGAAGAATATGATACTTGACGCGAAAGAAATCGGATAAAGAATTCTGCGAATATTTGATAACATGAAAAAAGACAGGATTTGTTACCTGTCTTTTTTGTCTATATTATGACAAATCAAAACTTCCGGAAAACTCGCTGTCTTCCCGTATAAATTGCTCATAGTTTTCATTTTGCCAGACCTTAACATAATCAATCATAAAGTCTTCGTTATCCTCGTTTTTGTGGCTGAACTGACCGATTTTCTGTCCGTGAGGACCCCAACCGTCGCCTGCGTCTATCTCAACGGTAAGTCTTAAAAACTCTTTAACTTTTGAAACATCACCGTCTTTTGTTGCCCAGGTTGCCTCACCGTCAATATAAAATACATAGTATTCAGGTGTCCATTTCAGTGCAAAAGTATGATAACCGTCATATAAATCCTGTTCGAGAGTTGTGATATAAGGACTGCATTTTCCGTCTTTTGCATAACCGTCCCAAAGAAGTGCGTGTCCCATTTTTGAGGTTTTGCTTTTTATAAATGCGCTCTCATAGACATCAATTTCAGTTCCGTCCGTGCCGGCATTTCCGACCTGTCTCATATTTGAGGATTGCAGCCAGAAAGCTGACCATAATCCCTGCGACTTCGGAAGCTTTACCCTACATTCAAAATATCCGAAAGCCTGTGAAAACAGCATAGTGTCCGATGTGCCTTTGTTACTGTTATTGTCGCCTTCAATAAGTCTTGTTTCAATTCCGCTTGTAAACCGTCCTTTTGCCGGACAAGCTCCGTTGCAAGTATGATTTTCTTCATATCTTGAATGTATTATCGCATTTGAATCCTTAACTTCAACCATTTCAGGACACCACCAGCAAGCTTGTTCCGGTTGGCTTTGACTGTCGCTTTGCCAACGGATTGCATGGGGAGAAGTAGTCCAGATTTCCTTGCTTCCCTGATATCTTTCTCCGAATGAAATATTCTCATTGAGCGATGTACCGTTGAAATCGTCTTCAAAAACCATATACCAGCCGTCCTGTCCCAAAACCGGTACAGATAAATCATAGCCCTCTGTTTTCCATGCCTGAGAAATTTCTTTATTGCAAGAATTCATAATAACGACTCCCGCCGTAATCAGTGCGACTATAAATATAACAGATAAAGCTTTTTTCATACTAAATACTCCTTTAACGGATATGTTGTTATCATTTTTTGCTTTTATGCTTTTATTGTTCAGTCCTCAAGCATATTTTGAATTAGATCACATTCTGTTAAGTTATAAAAGCCGTAAAATGTCTTTGCATTTTCAAAAAGTAATGCTCTTTTTTCAAGGTTTGTCAGCTCGTTTGATTTTAGGATAAAATCAAAGCTCATTTTGTATGTGATTTCAACCATTGTGCGTGGGTAATCGCTGCCCCACATAAGTTTTTCTATACCGCAAATGTCAACTGCTTCTTGAATTGCCCTAATCGCAGAGGGATAAGGATAAAACTCGCTGTTAAAAAGCCAGGTGATGCCGCCGCTTTCAATCATAACATTTTCGTTTTGTGCAAGCTTGATCTGTTCTGTCCAACCTGCTCTTGTCACCATACCGAAATGACCGATGGCAATTTTTAAATCCGGATACTGCTCAATCATTTCAAGGAGAGAGTCGGTTTGGGTATCTCCGTCGGCAAGGTCGATTGAAATAAATTTTCCGTATTTATCCGCCTGTTCAAATACCTTATAGTGTTTAGTTAAGTCCTGTGTATTAAGTCTGCCGGCACAGATTTTTATTCCGTCAAAGCCGTCAACATTAAAGGGTTTGTTTTCCTCGTAAAGTGAACAAATTTTCAGCCTGTTTGGATATTTCTCCTTTGCTGATAAAAGATAACTATCCTGATTTCCGTCAATTTCCTCTTGAGTGATCACTGCACCGCTTACACCGGCATAATCCATATTTGCAAGAAAACGCTCTGCGGTGTTTTCGCCGTCAGTCATAAAGGGTGGCATCATTTGTCTGATTTCACCGCCGAAATCGCTTTTACCGTTGCCGACTGCAAAAACATCTTTGCCGTCAACCTTACCGTTTTGCATTTTCCATAAATGTGCGTGAGCGTCTATAATCATAAGGTTACACCGTCCTTGAATATTGCAATTTCACGATAGCCAACTTGCTCGTTTTTCGTTTCTTTGCCGTTTACCGTTTCAATGATTAAATCAAAAAGAGCGGTTTCATTCTCGGACTGAGCATCAAAATCTATCCAACGCTTTTTCCTTTGAGCAAGAACTGAATTTGTTGCAATTTTTATTGTCGGTACAGGCGCACCGAGAGGCGTTCCTCTGCCTGTTGTAAACAGAATAATATGACAGCCTGCCGCAGTAAGATTAGATATCGCAACCATATCGTTGCCCGGACCGTTTAATAGATTAAGTCCTGCTTTTTCGGCTGTATCGCCGTAATCAAGCACGGCGGTAACAGGAGCCGTACCGCCCTTTTGAACACAGCCGAGGGACTTTTCCTCAAGAGTAGTTATTCCGCCCTCTTTATTGCCCGGTGACGGATTTTCACTGACAGGCTGATTATGAGAAATAAAATATTCCTTATAATTATTTATGAGCTTTACCGTTTTGTTGAACACCTTTTCATCAACACATTTGTTCATTAAAATCTGCTCTGCACCGAACATTTCAGGCACTTCGGTTAAAACCGCAGTACCGCCCATTGAAACAAGCTTATCTGTTATTTTTCCGCAAAGGGGATTTGCAGTAATGCCCGAAAGACCGTCACTGCCACCGCATTTCAAACCGATTTTCAACCTTGAAATCGGAACAGATGTGCGTTTGTCGTGCTTTGCAAGCTCTTGCAATTCCGATATGATTGTTACACCCTCTCTTAGTTCATCATCAAAATCCTGACAGCTAAGAAAGCGTACTCTTTCGCTGTCATATTCGCCAAGCGTTTTCTTAAATTCCGTTATATTATTATTTTCACAACCCAAGCCGAGAACAAGCACACCTCCTGCATTTGGATGCTTAACAAGACCTGCAAGAATTTTTTGAGTTGTGAGTAAATCTCCGCCAAGCTGACTGCAACCGTAGGGATGTGTAAAGCAGAAAGCACCTGTTTTGTCTGCAATGCTTTTAGCAATGCTGTTTACACATCCGACGGTGGGGATAATCCAAATATCATTTCTTATTCCAATATCTCCGTTTTTGCGGACATATGCATTAATCATTGACGGTGATGTGTTTTTTATTTCATTTTCAACAGGTGAATATGTATATTCAAGAGTACCTGCCAGCGATGTTTTAAGATTATGGCTATGCACCTGCTCGCCCGACTTAATATCCTCACAGGCGATGCCTATCGGAAAGCCGTATTTTATAATCTGCTCGCCCGTTTTTATATCCGTTGCAGCGTATTTGTGACCGTTATCAAGGCAGACCTTTACATTGTCCTTGTCACTGATTAAGACATACTCCATTTGATTGCCTCCCTGATACCGTCACGGTTTATTCTTTCAATGCTTTCGTTTACAAGTTCTGAAAGTGTGCTTAAATCTTGACCCCACAAATTTGTGCTTGAAAGAATACTTTTTATATCGTTATTCTTGATATAATCAACAGCCCATTTATCGTCCTGCACATCATTCGTTTTATAATACTCAATAAGACACGCAAGAGAAAAGGCAAGCGGCTTTGGCACGGATTTATTTATATCAATATAATCATTTACCGTCGGCAAAACCCTTGCAGTGAATTTGCTGACGGAATTAAGCGAAATTGATTTCCATAAATGCCTGATATTCGGATTTGCAAAGCGTTCCAACACTGCGTTTGCAAATTGCCTGTTTTCGTCGGTATTGTCAAGCATAGGCAATATGTAATCAAAAAGGCAGGTGCTCAGAAAAGCATTTAACTGCTCATCCTTTAGGCTTTCGCCCACAGTTTCTACACCGCACAAAAGCGACGGAAAAACAAGCGAAGTATGAGAACCGTTAAGGATACGAACCTTCATTTTTTTGTATGGCAAAGCATCATCGGTCCAAACAACATTAAAGCCTGCCTTTTGCAAGGGCAGTTCGTTTTCAAAATCGCCCTCAATTACCCAAAGGTGATAAGGCTCTGCCGTGTCAAGAAGCTCGTCACGGTAGCCGATTTCATCAAATACTTTGTCTGCCTCGTCAGTTGGATAGCCCGTTACAATTCGGTCAACAAGCGTGTTGCAAAACGAATTCTCATTTTTTGCCCAAGTGATAAAATCATTGCCGAGCTGCCACTTTTCAGCATATTTGACAACGCATTTTTCAAGCTCCTTGCCGTTGTTATCAATTAGTTCACAAGCAAGAATTACAAAGCCGTTAAGACCGTTCTTATATCTTTCATACAAAAACTGCGTTAATTTAGCGGGAAAAGAGGACGCCGGTCTGTCGGTGATTTTGCAGGTGTTGTCAAAGCAAATTCCCGCCTCGGTGGTATTTGAAATAATAAAATGCAAATCAGGATTTTTTGCAAGCGATAGAAAGCTGTCAAAATCCGAATAAGGATTTACAGCGCGGCTGATTGAATTTATTTCAGTTCTTTTGCATATCTCATTGCCGTTGTCAATGCCTCGCAGAATTAGATTGTATCTGCCGTTTCGGGCATTGATTTTTTCAACCGTTTTTGAATTTGTTGGCGAAACGACAATAATTTTTCCGTCATAAAGTCCCTTTTTATTTAGCGTGTCGATAAAATAATCTGTAAATCCACGGAGAAAATTACCTGTTCCGAACTGTAAAATAGTTTCTTTCATATTTAAGCCTCAAAATTAATTAATAGTTTCGCAAGTGTTCCGTCATTATGTGAAAGAGCCTCAAAAGCTTCTCTTGCATTATCAACATCATAAACACCGCTCACCATTTTTATAATATCAGCCTTGCCGTCTTTTACAAGGTTGATTAGTTCTTCAAAATCCTTTGTAAAGGCGTTGCGACTGCCGAAAATATTTAATTCTTTTTTCAAAATGACAGAGTGGACAAAGGTGGTTTCTCTTTTGCCGTTGCCGATTAAAATGATATTTGCACCATGTGCAGACTCGTTAATGCAGGATAAAAATGTTTCGGGTGTACCACATGCCTCAACGCAAACATCAAAGCCGTTACCCTTTGTAAATTCCTCGCATGCCTTGTGCAAATCGGTTTCTTTAACATTAACCGTGCAATCCGCACCGAACTCATTCGCAAGCTCAAGACGGCTTTCAAGCATATCGGCAATAAGCACCCTTGCGCCCATTGATTTAGCCTTAATGAGCGCAAAAAGACCGATAGGACCTGCACCCATAATCAACAGATTGTCACCTTTGTTAATCCGCGCTCTTGACAAGGCATGACAGCTTATTGAAAAAGGCTCAATAAGAGCAAGCTCCTTTGCGGAAAGTCCCTTGCCGTCAATAATTCTTTCAACAGGCATTGTGATATATTCCTGAAAGCTACCGTCACGCTGAACACCCATAGTCTGATTATCGTGGCAGGCATTAACTATTCCTCGCTTGCAGGCATAACATTCACCGCAGTTAAAGTAGGGATTGCAGGTGACAACATCTCCTGCCTTTAAGCCTTTATCGTTTTCGGGTATTTCAACAATTTGTGCCGAAAATTCGTGTCCCGGTATTCTAGGATATGTCGTAAAGGGCTGATTGCCTGTGTAGGAGGCGACATCAGCACCGCATATACCGCAGTAAAGCACCTTTAAAAGCGCCTCGCCCTCACTTGCTTTCGGAATTTCCTTATCAATAATTTTGATTTCACCGGGGTTTGTAATTTGAATTGCTTTCATATTATGCCTCCGTATCTATGTATTCCTTGTTCCAAATAACTGCTGTTTTAAGCGGTGCGCCCTTGGAATATATTTTGTTTTCGTAAGCGTCAATCGGGTCGCTTGTGAATTCGTCTTTGTCAATCAGCTCGACAAGGCAATCAAATTTGCTTTCGCAAAGTAAATTAATTGCTGTTTCCATATGCTTTTGGGTAAAGTTAATAGATGCTAAAATCACCTGATTTTTAAAGCCAAAGGGCATTGTGTTGTATGCAACCTTTGGGCCTAATGAAAAGCTGTTATATATTCCGTTACAACCTAGAACACCATGCTCAAAGGCTATGCGGTGTTCAACCTCTGTACCGCTTGTGCCGATAAACACGGTAGCCGTACCTCCGATTTTGTCAGTTATTGCTTTTGCTGTTTCGCTCTCGGTAAAACCGTTTACCGAGAGATAATCACATTTCAGTTCATCTTTTACAAACTGTGCCTTTTTACTGCTTTTATCACTTCTTGCAACAAAAAGAATTTTTGCATCAGCTTGGTTTCTGCGTATCTGGTCGCCGATGAAAAGACCTGTTGTTCCTAATCCAAAGATAACAACACGCTCAAAGGTGCTCTTAACCGCACAATTTCTTGCCGTCATTTCATCGCATTTGCGTTTTGCCATTTCAACACGGAAATTCTGCGCCTCACCTATGTCGCACATACGCTCATACTGAAATACCGCACAGGCATAAGGGTCGGAAAACACAAGCTTTTTTGAAAGGGATAACGGCATTTTTGTAATTCCGTCATATTTTTCAGGTAAATGCAGAAGCATATCGGGGTTGAAATATCCCTTGTCGCAGAAAATACCGTCTGCACCGTCGCAACCGTATTCAAAATATGTTTCGTTCTCGGTAAATCGGGTAGGGTCGAAGCTGTCGCCGCCTCTGATTAAAACAATGGCAAAGCGGTTTTCACTCGGCACCCAAACAACGCCCTCGTGTCCGTTGATAAGTCTTGACTGTCCCTCGGGAAATTTCTTATCAAGCAGTCCCTGCCTGCCCATTTTCATAAGCTCAAAATCCGTTCCGCAAAAGCCGCAGAAAACAGGTATTGCCTCAATGCCTTTCTTCTTTTCTTCGCCTCTTAATCTTTGACGAGTGGGATTTATCAAATTAATTTCTCCGTATTTTAACGGCTCTTTTTCATCATTTACAAAATATGTACCGTATGATTTCACGCTTTCACCTCAAAGCTGTAATATTATTCAACAGTTAATTTAACTACCGTGTCAACTGCGTTGTTTCTTAAAGCAAATTCGGATAGTGTTATCTTTATTCCGTTATTATCTTGTGCAAAGTCTATTTTTTCACCTTTCAGTATCTCTGCCGAAAGGATTTTTTTATTAATTGCAGGGAGCGTACTATTTTGTTTAACTTGATAGGCTCCCATAGCAAAGCGGCGTCTGCGTCCGTTCCTTTGTAGAAAGCCACGCACCGTCATACCAAAGAATGTCAATTTTTCCGTAATTTGAACAAAGCTCCTTAACCTGACCGATAACCGAATAAACGCCCCAATGGATGAACATACCGAATTTTGCATCACGCCACCATTTTACATCCTCGTCGGATAAATGCAGCGACTCGTCATCAACTCACCCATTATTTTACTCTGACATTTGAATTGTTTTGCTCGTCAACCTGACTTTTGAGCATTGATGCAAGCTCTGCACCTGTCATTTTTGCGTTAATAATTACTCCAATTCAATTTTGATACAGATAGGTAAATCTGTGTTAGGTTCGTCTTTAAGCTCTATTGATAAGCCGTCCTTGTTACAAACAAAGCACTCAACCTCGTTGTCGCCTAAAACCGAAATATTTTCAATACAGATACCGCATCTGTCTGTGTAGAGAGAGTTGATTTTTATTGATTTTGAGGGATTCATCTGGAATGCGTAAAGCGTTCCGTTTTTGTATGTGAATCTGAAATCGTGCTCGTTGTATTCAACCTCGCCCTCGCTGAACATACCTGACGCAACCTCGTTTTCGCCCTCTTTATAAAACTTATACGGCACGGTTTCGTAAATACCCTCACCGTTTATTTTCAGCCATTCGCCAAGCTCTTTGAGTACGGCTGTTTCCTCATCGGTAAATGTTCCGTCAGCCTTTGGACCTATATTAAGAAGAAGCATACCGTTTTTGGATACAACATCGATAAGCGTTGTAGCAACCTCGTAGGTTGATTTATATGTATTGTCCTTTCTGTATCCCCAAGACTTCTTGCCGATTGCAGTATCCGTTTGCCAAGGGTATGGGAAAATATCGCCGAGTGCTCCACGCTCAATATCAAGAGTTGCCGTGCCCAAGGCAAAGGCATTGTGCTTGTAATCAATAGTTACCTCCTCGCCCCATTCATCAGCACGGTTGTAGTAGTATGCGGCTATCTTTTTTAGGTACGGCTTAAAGCACTTATTTTGAATCCACCAATCGAAATAGATAATCTTCGGTTGATATTTGTCAATAAGCTCGCAGGTGCGTACCATCCAATCCTCAAGCCATTCCTTGCTTGCGCCAACCTCGTCAACAATATCACAGGTTGCTGTCATTGTTTCGCCTAATTTATCCTCATAGTATGCAGGAGCATAAAAATCAAACCACTCTGCGTTTGGGTCAATATCACTTTCAAATGTTCTGCCCATATTCATAAAGAAATAATGCTCTGCCCTGTGAGTTGAGGCACAAAATACAAGTCCCTGTTTTTCACATTCAGCCTTAAGCTCACCTGCAACATCCCGGCAAGGGCCCATATTCTTTGCATTCCAACGGTTAAACTCTGTATCATACATGGCAAAGCCGTCGTGATGCTCGCAAACGGGCATAACAAATTTTGCACCTGCGTCCTTAAAGGTCTTTATCCATTTTTCAGCGTCAAATTTTTCAGCCTTGAACATAGGGATAAAATCCTTGTAACCGAAGTCCTTTGGGTCGCCGTAGGTTTTGATATGATGCTCATATTCGTAGCCTCTGTCCTTCATATACATATTGCGTGAATACCATTCATTGCCGAAAGCGGGGACACTGTAAATGCCCCAATGAATGAAAATACCGAATTTGCCATTGTAGTACCATTCAGGTGTTTTGTGGTTTGCAAGCGATTGCCAATTATCCTTGTATTTTCCCTTTGCGATAACATCGTCAATTTGCTTTAAGTAATCATTTACGGTCATAGTTTTACTTCCTTTATGTATTGTATTTATATCTTTTAGCCTTTAAAGCATATTACAAGTGTGCATTATCTGTATTTACTTAATTATCTCTAAAAATCATTTCAAAGCTTTTTCCTTGTTTTATAAACATATCATAATTCTCCTCAATTACTGTGTTTCTTTACCAAATCAACAGCAGTTTGAATTATATCACTTGTTTCGGGCTTTGCGTTAATGATGATTTTCATTTATTCTGCCGCCTGTGTTTTTGATTCAAATATTGATTTAATTTCAAGATGTTTGTCGAGTTCGTCAAGAACAAACTGATTATTGTTTTCATTTGCAAAATCAATTATCTCTTTAAGAGAGGCAACATCATCCTCGGACAGCTCGTTGTTTTTATAATTCTGAACAACTGCCCTTATCTTTAAAGCACGGATATAATCGGCGTGCTTTTTCTCCGACAGGTCATAGAATATAATCGGGATAATACAGATAACGGAAGATATAATTCCAAGCCAAGTAACACTCTTGAATGTTCCGTACATAATGTCGGGATTTTTGAGAGCGGTATCAATGTTATCGCCAAAGCCTACACCGCCGAAGCTCATAAAGAGTGGCATAAGAGCACTTGTGAAAAGTCCGCAGAAGGTCATAACAAAAGCATTACAATTCTGCCAAAAGCCTTCAAGACGCTTTCCTGTTTTCCATTGCTGATAGTCGAGTACATCCGGAACCATAATTGTTGCGACATAGCTAAGTCCGTTGAAAAGGTTTTGGAAGAAGATTGCAACAAGCATAAGATAAGGACTTTTAAGGGTGAACAGCTGCATAAATGCCATGACGGTAAAGCCTGCCGTTGAAATAAGCATAACATTGCGTTTACCTAATTTTTTTATCATCCACGGACCTAAAAGCATACCCGGAACAAGTGCATTGTTAAGCACCATATTACAAACGGTTAATGCAAATGCACCGCTTTGACCGCCGATTGCGTAATTGCAAATCCAAAGGTACATATTGATATTACCTCTGATACCCACAACGATATTAAATATAGTAATAATCCAAAAATATTTGTTTGTAAATAACTGCTTTGCACCCTCGCTGAACTTAACCTTTGCAACAAATTCCTTATGCACAACTGTTCTTTCCTCTGTTCCGAAATATGCAAAGAAAACAAATACAATACCGCCTATTCCGCAAATCGGAAATGCGAAGCGGTAAAGCTCAATGTTATTCATTGGATTCTCACTGCTTGCAAAGGCAATGCCTGCAACAAGAGGAATAACGATATTAACAATTGATGACGGAATGTTTGAAATCAAGCCCTTAAATGCGCCTATATTTGCTCTTTCCTGCGAAACGGGAGATATTGTCTGCTCAATTCCAACAAGGCATTGTGTCAGAAGTGTATAGAAAAACGCGCCTATCTGAATAAGCATAAACATAATAAGGCTTGCAAGCGAAACCTCAATATGCGAAGCGGCAACTGCGAAAACAGGTATTGACGGTATATCAAATGCAAACAGGATATTGCCCACCCAAGCCTCCGGTATAAACGGAATAAATGTAAAGCAAAGAACGGTGAGTATAGATGTCCACGGTAAAAACGGCTTGAACTTGCCCTTCTTTGAATTTGAATTATCTATCATCATTGAAAGGATAGGCGCACGCACAAGACCGAAGATTGACGCAACAATACCTGCGATGAAAATAAATCCTGTCGAAACTTTAAAATAGCTTATCATCATAGGAATGTTGATTGAAATTGTAGTCCAGCTTACGATTACACTGAGCCACGAAATCGAACCGCTGCCCAATGCCATATTGAGAAATTCCTTGTAATTTACATAATATCCGTCAGGCGGAGTTTTCCAATGCTTTTTTAGTGTTGAAACACCTGTTTTGATTTTAGTGCCAAAGCTTTCTTTCTGTTCCATAATTTTACCCCTAATTTATAGATTTCATATTAATTATAAATGCTTAATTAAATAAATAATTAAGAAAATATGCTTTATTGTTTAGAAAAACTGCTGTTTTTTGTGATTATATTTCTAAATTATCGGGACGAATTTCTATATGCAAATCATTTCTCGAATGATATAATAAAATCATAGCATACAAAGGAGATTTTTTCAATGACAACACCGTTTAACTTTAATTACGACTATTCCGAGTGTATGGTAATGAAATTGGGCATGGCTTTTCCAAATAAGGAAAATCCGGGCAAAAGCAAGGTGCTTTTAACCTTTGAAGATGCACTTGAATACATAAAAAAGATTGATAACATCACTCAGGGAATAACAAAGATTTATTATCTTGTAGGCTGGCAGTATCTCGGTCATGATGACAAATATCCTGACTTTTTTGAGGTCAATGAGGCGCTGAAAAGGGAAGAGGACAGAACTGCCTATGACAGCTTTAAGTGGCTTTCCGATGAAGCAAAGAAGTATCATTCCGTCATCAGCGTTCACATTAATTTTAACGATGCATATGACAATGCACCGTCATTTAACGATTTTGTGAAGGCAGGCGCGCTTATAAGAAAGAAAAACGGCAAGCCTCACGCCATTGAAAGATACAACGGCAGAAAGTGTTACAAGACCTGCCATAAGGGATACTATGAATCGGGACTTTTCAAAAGGCAATTTGACCGCTTTGTTGATACATTTCCCTTTATTGCCGAAACAGGTACAATTCATGTTGACAATTTTCAATGCTATAAAAATTATGTACCCTTTGTCAGCATTAAGGAAATGCAAAACGCAAGGCGCAAAATGATAGAATATGTAAAATCAAAGGGCATTGATATCACCTCGGAATTTACATATAAGGAAAGTGAAAATCTTCCAAACAGACCTATTTTCGGTTTGCCGCGCGACCATTTTAAATCTTCTCCTATGGACACTGTTGGGCTTATACCGTTCAGTTGGTGGTGTTACCGTATGACAGATAAAGAATTGCTTGACAATTCGCCTCAAATTTACTGTGGCGGTGAATTTAGCGAAAAAACGCTTAACAATATTTTTTACGGTAATATGCACGGCGAGGATATTGTAACAAAAAGTAATGATAATTGGGTTAAGGATTTCATTTATCGCTTTGCAACCTATCAGGTACCTTGCCATTTTCTCAATACACACAAAAGGCTTGCCATAAACGGCAAAGGGAATAATAAATACTGTGAATTTTCAGACGGTATCGTTTCCTATGCAAAAGGCAGAAGAATCACACAAAACGGCAAAATTATCAAGGACGGTGATACGCTGTTTCTTCCTTTTGTGCATAAGGAAAGCACATACATTGCATACAGTAAAAACGGTGACTGCCGAGATTGGAGTATCTTTGAAAGGGATAAAACCGGTGCTGATATCTACCGAATTACCGAAAGGGGAAATGAATTTCTTTATTCCGCAGATATAACCAACGGAAAGATCAGTCTTAAAATTGAGGCGGATACAGCTTACATTGTTTTTCTTAAATAATCAGAAAACAAAAAACCGATTATAAAAATGATATGCACCCCAAAAGTGTCTAACTTTTGGGGTGCATATCACATCGTGCTTCCTGCCTAAACTGTTTTTTAATCGTAAAATAAAAAGAAACCCGATGTACCACTTGTAATGATAAATTCGGATTTCTTTTCTTTGGCAGCGGTATAAGGATTCGAACCTCAACATACGGAGTCAGAGTCCGCTGTGC
>CAMFTS010000007.1 GCA_945988915.1 uncultured Clostridia bacterium | reverse complement strand
CTTTTGGGCTGTGAAGGCTTTTTTTATTTATTGGAGTTGATAATTATGTTTGACCAGCTAAAGGAAGATATTGCTACGGTAAAAGAACGGGATCCTGCCGCAAAATCTAACGCAGAAATTCTTTTTCTTTATCCGGGTCTTAAAGCAATCAGAATGCATCGCAGGGCTTATTGGCTTTGGGAGCATAATCATAAATTTCTTGCACGGGCAATTTCTCAAAGAGCAGTTAGGAAAACAGGTATAGAAATTCATCCTGCTGCAAAGATAGGCAAAAGATTTTTCATTGATCACGGCACAGGTGTTGTAATCGGAGAAACAACCGAAATAGGAGATGATGTCACAATTTATCAGGGCGTCACTCTCGGAGGTACCGGTAAAGATGTCGGCAAGCGTCATCCGACTATCGGCAACGGCGTAATGATAGGCGCCGGAGCTAAGGTTTTGGGACCGTTTACGGTTGGTGATAATTCAAATATAGCTTCGGGTGCAGTTGTTCTTGAAAAAATTCCGCCTAACTCTACAGCGGTCGGCGTACCTGCAAGAGTTGTTAAGCAGAACGGCAGAAGAGTCGGCTCGCTTGACCAGGTTCATGTTCCCGACCCTGTTTCACAACAGATTTGCAGAATGTCAGTGAAAATTGAAAAACTTGAAAAAGAATTGGAAGAATATAAAAATAAGGAGAAGCTAAATGAGAATTTATAATACGCTTACAAGAAAAAAGGAAGAGTTAAAAACGATAACAGAGGGCGAAGTGAAAATCTATGCTTGCGGTCCGACGGTATATAATTATATTCATATAGGAAACGCAAGACCTCTTTGCGTGTTTGACACTTTTCGCCGCTATCTTGAATACAGAGGCTACAATGTTAAATTCGTGCAGAATTTTACGGATATTGATGACAAAATCATAAAAAAAGCAATAGAGGAAGGGTCAGATTATAAAACCGTTTCCGAAAAATATATTGAAGAATTCTGGAAAGATGTTAAGGGGATGAATGTCCGTGAAGCAACGGTGCATCCCAAAGCAACCGAAAACATTGATGAAATTATCAATATAATCAGCACACTCGTTGAAAAAGGATATGCGTACCCCGTTGAAAACGGAGATGTTTATTTCAGCCCTAAAAATTTCAACGAATACGGCAAGCTTTCTCATCAGCCTCTTGAAGATTTAGAAGCGGGTGCGAGAATAAATATCGGTGAACTTAAGAAAGAACCTATGGATTTCGCACTCTGGAAAGGTGCTAAACCGGGTGAACCTTATTGGGAATCACCGTGGGGTAAAGGCAGACCGGGCTGGCATATCGAATGTTCGGCGATGGTACGCCGTTATTTAGGAAACACTATTGATATTCACTGTGGCGGTCAGGATCTTATTTTTCCGCATCACGAAAACGAAATTGCACAGTCGGAATGTTGTAACGGTGTTCCTTTCGCAAATTATTGGATGCATAACGGTTACATTAATGTTGACAATGTAAAAATGTCAAAGTCACTCGGCAACTTCTTTACAGTTCGTGATGTTGCGGAGAAATACGGATATGAGCCTATTCGTTATCTTATGATTTCTTCACAGTACAGAAGTCCCATAAATTACAGCGTTGATATCATTGAGCAGTGCAAAGCGTCGCTTCAACGCCTTTACACTTGCCGTGACAGCCTTGATTTTGCACTTAAGAATTCAGAGAGCATATCAGTTGAAAATGCTGAAGAAATCAAAAAACAGCTTGATTCCCGCCGTGAGCAGTTTATTACTGCTATGGATGACGACCTTAACACAGCAGACGGTATTGCTGCTGTATTTGAACTCGTTAAGGATATAAATGTCAGCGTGTTGAATTCAAATTCAAAAGAACTTATTGAATATGCAATTTCACTGTTTGATGAACTTACAAATGTTCTCGGCCTTGTTTATAACAGAGGCGAGGAGTCGCTTGACGAAGAAATTGAAAAGCTTATTGAAGCGCGTCAGACAGCGAGAAAGGAAAAAAATTGGGCTGAGGCTGACAGAATTCGTGATGAATTAAAAGCACAGGGAATAATTCTTGAAGACACACCTCAGGGTGTTAAATGGCACAGGGAATAAGGAGGCAAATATGGGGGTATTAAACAGAGCGGCAATCAAACGCGAAGCAAAAGACTTTATCGGTAATGACAAAAGATGGTTAAAAATGTTCTTCTCGGTGGCATTGTATTATATACTGACCAATATCGATTCAATTCGAATAAATATACAAAAGCTACCAAGAATATTCCACGGAGGAAATACAATAAAGTATTTCTTTGATTACTATACAAACTATTCTTCAGACCAAGAAGTCGAAGGGATTATCAACGTATCTTTCAATATTGTTTCCATACTTTTAATTCCTTTTATGGTTTCTGTTGCAGGCTATTTCCTCAATAGTTTGAGAGGATTTAATCCTGATTGGAAATCCGTTTGCAAAGAGGGCTTTGATAATTACGGATCCTATTTTGTCGTATGTATTGTCACCGGCATTTCAATTTTCCTTTGGTCTTTGCTGTTTTTTGTTCCCGGAATAATTAAAGCTCTTGAATATTCTCAGGTTCCGTATTTGCTGCATGATAATAAAAACTTAAAAGCGTCACAGGCAAAGCAAATCAGTACGATTATGACAAGGGATTATAAGACGGATTTGCTGATACTTTATCTAAGCTTTATCGGTTGGCATATTATCAGTGCATTAACTTTTGGCTTGGGTTATATTTATGTAATTCCGTATATAAACACGGTAAAAGCAATGTATTATGAAAATCTGAAATCAAATGCTATTGACCGGGGAATTGTTGCACCCGAAGCATTTATGACCAATCCTCCTATATATGATGATTTTTCTTCATATAATCAATATAACGGTCAGGAGCAGACTCCGGCACAGCCTTACACAACAAATAATATCTATTCTTCACAGATAGCTCAGCCGGAAACCCCGAAGACAGAAGATATTGAAGAGAGAATGTTTGAAATTCCCGAAGCTGACGATGTTTTTAAGACGAGTCAAACAGATTCTTCGGACAATGACAGTTTCAACAAATAAACGCAGTATTTTCCTTAAAAAACGACATATTTTATATTGCCAAAGACTATAAAGAGTGATATAATATTTTACTATAATGCGCCGTCCCTACGGGTGCCGCATTATAGTATTTTTTTGTTAAGAAAGGTTATTAGAAATGAAAAAATTATTAACAGTTTTTTGTGCGGTATTACTTATATTCAGCTTGTCATTTTCAGCATTTGCACAACAGGTTAAATCTATTGATTCAACCTTGACCGATGCGGCACAAGAACCGTTATATACAGTAAATAAAGAAAAAACAGCTGTTTATTATGATGAAGAAACTAACGAAGAAATAGTTGTTTTTGAAAAGGTTTATAATTGTGACATAAGCGGCGACGGCAAAACCACAATTGTTGATGTTAAGCAGATTTTAAAGCATATTGCTAAGATTTCAGAGGTTGACGAAAGCAAAATACCTTATGCAGACCTCGACCAAAACGGCAAGCTTACCATTGCCGATGCAAAAGCAATTCTCGGAATTATTGCAGGACTCAGAACATATTACATTCTTGATGACGAACAGACAATTCCCAACGGATTTTTCAAAGATGATTCCGGAAATAAAGTTTATTTTAACGAACAGGGTATGCTTGTTAAAGGGCTTGTTACGATAAACGGAAACAAATACCTTTTCACGGCACAGGGCATTCTGCTCAGAAACGGAATCCATAGTTATTCCGGTCACAGTTATTTAGTTCTTGAAGATGATACCGTTGCAAGAAACGGATTATACAAATACAATAAAAATACCTATCTTGCAAATGAAAACGGTGAGCTGTTAAAAGGAATACAAAAATTCAACGGAAAATCGTATTTGCTTGATGATAACTTTAGACTTGTAATAAATTCATCGGCAGTCGTAGGAGGCGTACGCTATTATACAGACAAAAACGGCGTTCTGCTCAACGGTGAAGTGAGAAAGATAGACGGTACATATTACTATGTAAACGGCGTTCCGTTCAACGGCTGGAGATATCCGGGACTTGATATGTTCTATTACGACAAAAACGGCAAGCTCGTTACAAATACAACTATCGGTGATTTTACATTTGATTCGAAGGGTAACCCGTCTGCAACCGTAATCAATCATAACACTTTAAAATATCACTTGAGAAAGATACTCAAAGCAAACGGAAGTGACCCGAAGAGCATATTTGATTATGTTTCAGATCACAGCATCTTTTCGTATAAAATTATGGATAAAGGCGCAAGTGCAGAAGAAATGGTTATTTATATGCTTAAATATCACAAAGGCTCCTGCTATCAGTTTGCATATTTAACTCAGGCTTTGTACCGTGAAGCAGGCTATGAATGTGAAGTAGTTATCGGTACTGTTATGTCAACTATCTCAAATTCAAGATCGACTCATTATTGGAATAAGGTTAAATTCCCTGACGGCTGGTATTATGTTGACACAGAATATCCGTGGAAAGAGGGCGGAACTTACAAAAAGACGGCTGAAGAAATGAAAGAGCTTTCTTATCGTTGGTAAAATATATTGTTTAAGGTGAATTTTTTTGGTTTTTTCAAGCGTAATATTTATTTGCTTTTTCTTACCGCTTGTATTTGTTTCATACTATTTTGCAAAGTCGGTTAAAATTCAAAATTTAATATTGTGTTTGTTCAGCATTGTGTTTTATGCTTACGGCGAACCGCTGTTTGTGATTTATCTTATCTTTTCGGTGTTTGTGCATTATTTGACGCTTAAAAACGGAAATGTTACAAAGCTGAAGGTTGCAATGCTGACAACGCTTGATATAGGTGTGCTTTTCGTGTTTAAGTATCTCAATTTTGTAACGGATACGGTTTGCACACTTGTTAATGCCGAGCCCGTAAAACTTCCGATTGCTTTACCCATCGGCATTTCCTTTTTTACCTTCCAGATTATTTCTTATACGGTTGACTGTTACAGAAATAAAGATTTTACAAAAATCAGTTTTACGAATCTACTTTTATATATTTCGTTCTTCCCGCAGTTAATTGCAGGACCTATCGTAAAATTTCACGACATAGAAGCACAGCTTTATAAAAGAGAAAAAAATTTGACGCTTGCGGCAGACGGCGCGGTTAGATTTATTATCGGTTTGTCAAAGAAGATAATAATTGCCGATACACTTGCTGTCGCAGTTGATAATATATTTAATTTCAAAGAGGAATACATTTCTTTCCCTGTTGCTTGGGTAGCCGCAATATCTTACACTATGCAAATCTATTTCGATTTTTCGGGTTATAGCGATATGGCAATAGGACTCGGCAAAATGTTCGGATTTACATTCCTTGAAAACTTTGATTATCCTTTTGCATCAAATAATATCAGAGAATTTTGGCGCAGATGGCACATATCTCTTTCGTCTTGGTTTAAAGATTATGTTTACATTCCGCTTGGCGGAAGCAGAAAAGGAAAGACCCGTACCATCCTTAACAGATTATTTGTGTTCTTGCTTACGGGTATATGGCACGGTGCGAATTTTACATTCGTCTTATGGGGCATATATCACGGAATACTTTGTATGCTTGAAGAATTGGGCGTTATCCCGACAAAAAAGATTAAAAACAAGCTGATTTTGAGAATATATATGTTCTGTACGGTTGCCATTGGATTTTTGGTATTCAGAGCAGAGAATTTGTCTGTCGCATTCACCTTTGTCAAAGCGGCAATTTGCGGATATACCGTAAATCCGCAAGGCGTTTCCCTGCTTTTGACAGAGTTTTCTCCGTTCTTTACGGCAGTGCTTGCAGCTGCGTTAATTCTGGCATTCTTCGGCAATAAACTAAAGGAAAAGTTCTCTGACAACAGAATAATTAAAGGTGTAAAATACCCTTCGGCATTCCTTTTGTTTGCTGTAAGTCTTATGCTTATAATATCAAGCTCGTATTCACCGTTTATATATTTTCAGTTTTAACAGGAGGGACTTATGAAAGCAAAAGTATTTTTATGCGTATTTTTTGTTGTATCCCTTCTTATAGGAACTTCGGTATTTTTCCCTGAAAGCTCTGTTGTATCTCAAAAACAAACGCTTGTTGAATTTCCTGAATTCGTAACCGACGGTAAAATAAATACGGCTTTTACAAATGAATTATCAAATTACATAACAGAAAATGTTGCGTTCCGTGACCGAATAATCAGCATTAACGCTTATCTCAGAAATACATTGTTCAATTCCTCTTCACAGGAAAAGGTGATTGTGGGAAAAGACGGAATGTTGTTCTTTTCGGAAACGCTTGGGGATTATCTCGGCACTGAAAAATTCACAGAGCGAGAAAAATTCAATTTTCTTGATACACTTGAGCAAATGCAGGAATACTGTGACAAAAATTCCATAAAATTTGCGTTTACGGTTGTTCCCAATAAGAATACTCTTTACGGCGAAAATATGCCGAAAATATATAAAAAGGCAAGCTCATCAAATCTTGAAGATTTATTGCCTGACTTAAATAATACTTCGGTGAATTTTGTCGATTTGACAAAGGCATTCAAGAGTCTTGACGGAGTTTATTATTACAAAACCGATACGCATTGGACGCAAAAGGGCGCAATAATCGGCTATGAGAATATTTTGTCGTCAATTTATGATGACTATGTTTCTTTTAAAGATATTCCGATGAACACGCCGAACACTCACAGGGGAGATTTAGGCGAAATGCTTTATCCCGGTTTTGAATATACCGAAAGTGAAACCGTACTTGATTACAATTTCAGTTATAAGACGGTCGGTAAGTTCAAATCTGCCGATGATATCAATATTCGCACAGTAAATCCGAACGGTAAACATTCGCTTTTAATGTTCAGAGATTCTTTCGGTGTGGCTCTTTTACCGTTAATGGCAGAGAATTTTAATTCTATGTATTACACCCGTCAAGTGCCCGTCGATTTAACGCTTGCAAAGACAGATTGCAGGGATACGGTCATTTATGAAATTGTTGAGCGTAATATGAAAAATGTCATACTGTATTCACCGGTATTCGAGGCAAATACCGTTACACCGGTAAATGCTGTCGATTGTGAGTACAGCCTGCATACAGATAAATACAATTCACTAATCCATTTCTACGGTAAGGTGAATTCGACGCTCGGAACAAATCAAAAAATATATGTTCAGGTGCTTGACGAAGCAGGCAATTCAGTTTACTATAATACGGTGGGTGCATTTACTGCATATCAGGATGAAGCATATTCGGATTCTTGCTTCTCGGCTTATGTTGACTTGTCAGCTTTGCCTGAGAACTATAAGGTAAGTATTGTTTTAGAAGGAGAATGATATCATATGAATAAGTCTGTTTGCTTGATTGTGGCATTTTGCCTTATATTATTTACATTTGCTTCTTGTTCATTTAATAAAAATGTTGAAGAACAAGACACAACTGCTGTTGAGAGCTTGACGCAAACTATAACTGAACAGGACTCAAGCGTTGTTGAAAATTCAACGGAAAAAGCAGAAACAACTGTTTCCGAAACAACTCAAACAACAACCACTACCACTACAACAACTAAAAAGGCTGTTACAACAACTTCTGCTGTTACAACTCAGGTACATACACAGGCACAGACAACTGCCGTAAATAAACCGGGCAGTTTTTCATCATCTGATGCCGCAGTAAATATTAAAGGACAAAAAATAAAAGCAAATACGGATTATAATAAATATGCATCTGCTCTCGGAAATGCCAACTCTGTTCAGCAGGCACCGTCCTGTCATTACAGCGGTATGGACAATATTTATTATTATTCAGGCTTTACAATCTACACATATCTTAAGGATTCTCAAGAGATTATTTATGATATCGAAGTAACCTCGTCTTCATACAAAACAACAAAAGGCGTAAAGGTCGGAGATTCGGTAGATACGGTTAAGCAGACTTACGGCGCTCCTACGATTGATACCGCTGATTATATCGAATATCAGTCAGGCGGAACTCATTTAGCATTTTACATTTCAGGTTCAACAGTAAATACAATAGAAATTTCTGTTGATTAAGTATTGAAAAAACTTTGAAAAAAGTTGTTGACAAACGAAAATCATTGTGATATTATCAATTCAACACAGAAAACCTATGATTAAGAGTAGTAACCTTATTGCAAAGCTTTAAGAGAGTTGCCGACGGTGAGATGGCAGCAGGGGAGTGTAAGGCGAATGGACTTATGAGGGCGGTCGAAAGTGCACGGCACGAGTAGTAACCGACGGGGTGTACCCGTTACAGTACAGCTCATATGGTTGTATGAGGCAGAGCGGGCGAAATTTTCGTCAACTTGGGTGGTACCGCAGGTATTTTATTTCCTGTCCCAATTTTTGGGACAGGATTTTTTTATTTTATCAGGAAGTGATTGATATGAAACTATTAACAAAACGATGGCGATGGCGTGATTGATTCAAACCCTAAAAACTACTGTAAAAAAACAAAATCATTTATATTAAAGGAGTTAATCATCATGAAAAAATTTACTAAAATCTTCGCAGTAATTCTTGTAATAGCAATCGTAGCAGGCTTTGCAGCTTGTTCAAATAAAAACAACGGAAAAGATACAGATAACAAAGAATCATCAAAAGTAATCGGTCTTCTTTATGACGCAGGCCAGGATTCATCAACAACAGCAATCGCAGAAGCTAAAGCATTCCTTGACGAAAAGGGTATTGCTTATAAAGAATACACAGGCACAACAGTTGAAGAAGTAAGCCTTGCAGTTGACGCAGCTATCGCAGATAAAGTTGCAGCAATCTTCACACCGTCAGATAATACGATTATGACAGCAGAGCTTTCAATTTATGAAAAGCTCGCAGAAGCAAAGATTCCGCATTTTACAGGCGCTGATTCATTTGCACTTAACGGCGCATATCTCGGTTACGGTGTTGACTATGCAAACCTTGGCGTTGAAACAGCAAATATGGTTGCAGAAGTTTTGCTTGAAGGTAAGGATACAGCTTCACTTCCCGTTAAGACTTTTGACAACGGTACAGCAACTATCAATACAGAAGTTTGTGCAAAAATAGGCTATGATTTCAATGAAATTTCAGAAAAATATAAGCCTTTCTGCCAGGCAATTAAGGAAATTACAACAAGCGAAGCATTTAAAGACGATACAGAAAACAACCCCGCAGCAAAGCTTGAATCAGGTAAAATCGGAGCAGAAAATGCACAGAAGACATATACAGTAGGTATTTGCAATTTCGTTGATGACGCATCACTCAATCAGATAGTCGGCAACATCAAAGCACAGCTTGACAAAATCGGTAAAGAAAAGAATGTTGCATTTGAAGTAAAATATGACAACTGCAATGCAGATTCAAATGTATTAAGCCAGATTATCGCAGGCTTCAGCGCAGATAAGGTTGACCTTATGGTTGGCGTAGCAACTCCTGTTGCAGTGGCAATGCAGTCGGCAACAGAAGAAAACAAGATTCCTGTAATCTTTGCAGCAGTTTCCGACCCTGTAGGCACAGGAATTGTAGCATCAAACGAAGCACCCGGCAGCAATATCACAGGTACATCTGACTATCTTGACACAAAGGCAATTTTCAACCTTATACTTGCAACAATCGGTGAATAATTAACAATAAAAAAATACTTGTGCAAACAGATAACCCGTTCGGATTATCTGTTTGTCTATGTAGAAATGATGTGAAGGTATGGATTTAACAACAATATTAAACTTAGGAGAAAACGCATTACAGCTCGGACTTATCAGTTCACTGACCGTTTTGGCACTGTTTTTAAGCTATTTAATGCTTAATGTATGCGACTTATCAACAGACGGATGCTTCACGCTCGGCGCTACTGTCGGTGCTGTTGTAGCAATAGCAGGACATCCGTTCCTTTCAATCCCCGCGGCAATGCTGGCAGGAATTATTTCAGGCTTTGTTACGGCAATTCTTCAGACAAAGATGGGCGTTGACAGCCTTCTTGCAGGTATCATCGTGAATACGGGACTTTATTCAATAAACATAGCAGTTATGGGCAATTCCTCATTACTTAATATGAACAGAACCGAAACTGTTTTTACAAAATCAAAGGAATTATTCGCAGGCACCGTTTTTGAACAGCATAACATTCTTATTATAGCTTTGATTGCCGTATCACTTGTAATAATCTTTCTTTCGGTATTCTTAAAAACGAAACTCGGACTTGCTATCCGCGCAACGGGTAACAATCCCGATATGGTTCGTTCATCATCTATAAATCCTGCATTCACAACTATTGTAGGACTGTGCATTTCAAACTCTTTTACAGCTCTTTCAGGCTGTCTTCTTGCACAGTCGCAGAAATCTGTAAACATTGATATCGGTACAGGTATGGTTACTGTCGCTCTCGCTTCACTTTTAATAGGCGGTGTGTTCCTCGGAAAAGGTAAAATACCGACTAAGGCTATCGGCGTTGTAATAGGTGCAATAGTATTCAGACTTGTTTATACAGTTGCTCTGCGATTCGATATGCCTGCTTCAATGTTGAAGCTTGTTTCTTCGGTAATTGTCATAATAGCAATTTCAGGACCGTATCTTAAAAGCAAATATCCCGAATTTAAAAGACAGTTAGACCATAAGCACGGAAGGGAGGCGGCATAAATGCTTGAAATTACCAATATTTCCAAGACCTTTCATCCGGGTACCGTGAATGCAAAAACAGCGCTTGACAATTTATCTCTTTCAGTAAAGAAAGGAGATTTTATAACAATAATCGGCGCAAACGGTGCAGGTAAATCTACACTTTTCAATGCTATTGCAGGTGATTTTACTACTGATAACGGCAGAATAACTCTTGACGGTAAGGATATTACGCTTATGCCCTCGCATAAGAGAGCAAAAAATATAGGCAGACTTTTCCAGGATCCGATGCGCGGCAGCGCTCCCGGTATGAGCATCGAAGAAAATCTTGCGCTTGCAGCAGGCAAAGGCGGATGGTTAAGCAAGGTTTCAAAGCAGGATAAAGAGGAATTCAAAGAAAAGCTTGCGCTTCTTGATATGGGGCTTGAAGAACATATGCAGCAGCCTGTCGGTCTTCTTTCGGGCGGTCAAAGACAGGCATTAACGCTTGTTATGGCAACATATAACCCGCCAAAGCTTTTGCTCCTTGATGAGCATACAGCCGCACTTGATCCGGGTACGGCAGAAAAGGTACTTAAGCTTACTACCGAAATTGTCGAAGAAAACGCACTTACTTGTCTTATGATTACCCATAATATGAAGTCGGCACTTGAACTCGGAAACCGTACAATTATGATGGATTCAGGTAAGGTTATATTTGATGTTGAAGGGGAAAAACGCAAGAATGTCACAGTAAACGACCTGCTTGAACAGTTTAAGCTTTCGGCAGGTAAGGCACTTGATAATGACCGTATGCTTTTAACTTAATATAATACAAAGAAATAAGCCGTTGCTGAACAACGGCTTATTTTTTTCAGAATGATATAACTAATAGCATTTAAAATGAAAAAAACATAAATCTTTTCCTTGAAAAAACAGCAGAAATATGTTAAAATTGTATATCTTTATTTTGCGATAACGGAGTTGATGAGATGAAAAAAATGACTAACAAAATGTTCGGTATTCTTCTTTCAATCGTATTTGTGATCACAACTGTAAGTCCCGGACTTATTGCGTTTGCGGACAATGGATTTGAAATCACAGATAAAGACGGTAATGTAATTACCGAAAGGGTTGAAGTGCAGGAATACGGTAATGTTCAGCTTGCCTATGCTTATTCGGAAGTGCTTCCCGAAGGAGCATATGTTACATGGGAAAGCAATCTTCCTTTACTTGCCGCTGTTGATGATAACGGTAAGGTAACAGGCTATGACTATTCCAAAGCAGCTATTATTCAGCTTTGGCTGGATGAAGAAGTTCGTTCTATCCCTATTGTAGGTGAAGCAACTGCAAAATCTATTGAAAATGCTATTGAGTCAAGCGGTGTTGATCTTGAAACAGTTGATACCGATATGCTTGTTTTAATCGTAAAAGGTATTGCAGGTGATACTATTGCAGAGAGTTTAAGAAATTACCTTGATAATATGAATACCGAAATCACAGCTACACTTTATAATGCCGAAGGAATCAAAATTGCAAGTGATAAAATTGGGGTATTAGTTACTAAAAGTGTTGTTGCGTCAGTTGCACCGACAGGCGTTCACATTACAAATAAAAAGGTTGTACCGAAAACAGTTGCAGTAGGCACAACAGTTCAGCTTTACGGTGCCTGCACACCGGTTAGACTCAAACAGGGAATTAAGTGGTCAGTAGGAAAAAATGCCTTTGACACCTCATCTAAGAAATATGCAAATGTATCTTCCGACGGCCTTGTAACTTTTACGGCACCGGGTACAGCATCAATCAGAGTTAACCCCGAAAGCACGGCTTATGCGGCATTCTCAGATACAATTACATTCACTGTTGTTGCTCCTGAAGATCTTCCGGTAACGGACTTTATAATTTCAGGTCAAAACAGTGTTCAAGAAGGCTCAACAGTAACGTTGAATATTGACAATCTCACACCGGCGGGTGCATATTGGGGCGATATTGTTTGGTCAAGCTCTGATAATACTATAGCAATCGTTGACCAGCAGGGCACTGTAACAGGTCTTGACGGCGGCAGCGGCGTGACAATTTCAAAGCCCGTAACAATTTCTGCTACTATCGGTGATGTTACAAGAACATTTGATATGAAAGTTACCCGCGCAGGTCTTTCAGCTACACTTTCAGGTATTGAAATTGTCGGCGAAGATGCTTTGTCAATCGACTCATCTTATCAATATATATCCAATGTATTTCCCGCAAGATTAAACACCAACAGTTCAGTAGTAAGAGAATGGGGACTTATTGATGAAGAGGGAAGATATATTATGGCAACTTCTTCATCTCCTGCTGTAACAAGCCTTGGTACTATTGACGCAAACGGTTTGTTTACTCCAACTGCAAGCGGTATGTCAACTATTGTGGCAAGGGCAACTCTAAACGGAAATACAGTAGAAACGACAAAAAGCGTATTCTCGGGAAAACCGATTACGGATTTCTCTATTTCAGGCACATTAAAAATCAACGAAACTAAAACATCTCAATTAACTATTACAAATATAAATCCGGAAGACTATGATGAACAGATCCTCGAAAATATTAAGTGGACTTCGGCAGATCCGAGAATTGCAACTGTTGATGAGCATGGTTTAGTCCGAGGAATTGACGGAGGTAACGGAACCTTCACAAGCACTAAGACAGTAGATATTACAGCAACTGTCGGAGGCATTTCAAGAACTGTTACAGTTACGGTTGTTAAGGGTGTGGTAAACAACCTGACAAGTGCATATATTGATGGCTTTGACTATGTTATAAAAGATTTTCCTGTAAAATATACAGGTTCATTCTCACCGCAAAGAGTTGGCGTCACTACAACACTATGGGGCATTGTTTCAGATGACGGGCAAGTGCCGTTTGATGATTCGATAACCGTTTCTTCTGCAAAATATACATCTAACAATTATGCAAGCGTTTCGGAAGACGGTGTTGTTACAGGAAAAAATGCCGGTAGTACAGTTTTACATCTTTACGGAAAAAGACTTTTGACATCATATGTAAAAACAGCAAAAGAAATAGATGTTGTTGAAATTGAACCTAAAAGCATTACAATAACTCCTCCGACTAAAGTTGATTATATTGAGGGAACAACAGAGCTTGACCTTACAGGTCTTAAGGTTGAATTGACTTATGACAGAAGCGATATAGAGCAGTATTACGGCGACACAAGCGAGCTTTACACAGATGAACAGTTAAGAGTGGCTGTTGATGATTATACCGTAAGTGAAATCAATCCGAAAATTCTTGATACGGAACAGTATATCATTGTTACCGTAACAAGAGCAGGTAAGAATATACGCGGTATTTTCCCGATAACCCTTGAATCAAAAAAGGTTGAAAGCATTGAGCTTACAAATCCTAAATACAAGTATCTTGAAGGCGAAACAGAGTTGGATTTGACAGAACTTCAGGTTAAAGCAAATTATTCAAATGCTCCGTCTGAGTTCGTTGAAGATTACACAGTTGATACTGATGTGTTTAATCCTACGCTCTATAATGTTGAGCAGAATATACCGGTAACATATTATCATGAGGGCTTGAGCGCAACTGCAACATTCCCTGTTATTGTTTACGGAATACCGGTTGTAAGCGTTGATACAAACGGATATATAACTGATGAATGGTCACCGACTGATATCAAGTACACTCTTTCATCTACCAATGAATTAGACGGTGTTAAGTATTACTATAAAACCGATACTCAAGCAGAATGGACAGAGCTTGCTGATAATTCGTTAATTCATTCAACAAACAGTGTTGAAACATATTACTTCAAGTCTGTAAACTCAGCAGACATTGAAAGTGAAGCTACAGAAGGATATCTTGCAAAGCGTGATAATCAGACTCCTTACTTTACACTTGAAAAAGAAGTATCAAAAATGACTAATGAGCCTTATAAGCTTCTTATCAACAATCTTGTGGTCGGTATTTCAGGAATAAAATCAATTACCGTTAACGGTCAGGATATCACAGGCAATGAATACTTTATTGTATCTGAAAATGATGATTATGAAGTTATAGTAACCGCAAATAACGGACTTTCAAGAAAACAGATAAAAACTGTTGCAAATATTGACCGTGACGCGCCTGTAATTAACAAAATTGAACTTAAGCACAAAGATACAAACGATGTAGCAAGAGAGCTTGATAGTGAGGAATTCAGCAAATATTTTAACGGAGCAATTCTGCTTACTGTTTCCGCTACGGATATAGGTATTGCAAGTATTGACAGAATTGAATACCGTTTGCTTGATGAAAACAAAAACGCTATTACTGAAGAATGGCAGTTGTATTCAGCAATATCAAAGACTTATATCAATCCTAACTTTAAAGGATATGTTGAAGCAAGAGCTATTGACAAAGCAGGAAATATTTCAAAGGTTGTCCGCTCTGACGGCTTTGTGGCAGACGGAGATAAACCGACAGAGGTTAAAATAAACGCTGTTTCAAAGGGCGAAGCCTATGAAGAAGGAAAATGGACATCAGACAGCGTTCAAATGTCAGTTTCATCTTACGCTTTTTCCGGAATTTATGAATACCTTTACAGAATTGACGGCGGAGAATGGCAAAAGCTTATCGGTACTGAAATTACAGCTTCCGAGACAGGCGAGCATACTTACGAATTTAAGACAGTTTCATATTCTGCTCTTGAAAGCGATATTTCTTCAATCACAGTAAGAATTGACCGTCAGACTCCTGTAATAAGAGTTGAATTCCAGGGTACATTTAAGAGATGGACGGGCGAGAATATGACTTTCAGCTTCTCGACACTTGAGCCGTCACTTTCAGGAATTACTTATTATTATAATGATGGCAACGGTTGGACTGAAATTACAACAGGTGACGAGATAATTCTTTATGATAATATAAATGCAAATTATCAGTTCAAAGCAGTCAACGGCGCAGGCACAGAAAGTCCTCCGTCAGACAGTTATATTGTAATGATTGATACTGTTGTACCGACAGTAAATGTTACTCCCGAAACAACGGAACCCACAGTTGATCCGTACAATGTTTATATGGATTTTCAACACGGTGAATCAGGAATTAAGTCAGTAACACTTAACGGTGTTGACATTACGGGTGAAGATAAATTTGAAGTAAGCAAAAACGGTAATTATCTCATTACCGTTACGGGAAACAACCTTAAAACTTCAAACTATTTGCTTGTAGTTGACAACTTTATTGATGCTGATGACAGCGGAAGCAAACCGGTTCTTCAGATTATTGTAAACGGTACAATCGGAGCAAAAACAGGCGACGACATTACATTCAGCTTCAGTACGCCGAACCAGACGGATATCACATATTATTACGATAACGGTAACGGATGGACTCAAATTGAAGGTGACACTCTTACTTTAAATGAAACAATCACTGCAAACTATATCTTTAAAGCAGTTAATAAGTACGGTATTGAAAGCTATTTGAGTCCGACATACAAAGTAATTCTTGATAAGAGTTATGAATTAGTTGAAAAAACACCTGTAATCAATGTCTATACCGATGCTTCTGATTTCAAGGCAGATTTCACAATTCTTACTAATGATGATATTACAATATATCAGGTAAGTCTTGACGGCGAAAATTGGACAAATATTGCTTCAAATAAGTATTCAGCCTATAAAGCAGGAGATTATGACTGCTATTTCCGCGGAATTGATTCTAACGGCAAAACAAGTAATGTGGTTAAGGTTTCTGTTTCGATTAAAGCAAAAATAACAGGAAAAGTTGAGGTGGAAAATACTGACACAGACAAACCTGTTGTTATCAAGCTTTATACCTTTGACACTAATGAGCTTGTTGACAGAACCGAGCTTTCATGTAAGGATATACAGAATTATTCATTGAACAATCCCGAAGCCGGATATTATATTCTGTGGGCAGAGTGTGAAGGTAATAAAACTTACCGTGCGGTAATTTATGTTGACGAAATTCAAAACATTGATGTTAAGCTTGAAACAGGCGTATCATTGATAGGCGATGTTGACCTTGACGGCGATATTGATAAGGACGATTATCGTTTAATCGTTCTCGCGAGTGCCGATGTTGTTGAACTGACGCCCGAACAGCGTTATAATGCAGATGTCAACGGTGACGGTGCGATAGACGCATACGATTCAATGCGTTTGAATTATTACCTTAACGGTATAAAAGAAATGCCTTAATTCAATATGAAAAGACCGACAGTGCAAAATTGTGCTGTCGGTCTTTTTTTGCTTTATTCAGTTGAATTTGTAAAGATAATACTTTTTATAATACAGTCAACAGTGTGCCTAATGCAATCAGAACACATCCGATAACCGATTTTACGGTAAGCTTTTCATGTAAAAAAATGAATGCCAGAATAAATGTAAAAATAATGCTTAATTTGTCAATAGGAACTACCTTTGACACTTCGCCTAATTGTATTGCCTTGTAATAGCAAAGCCAGGAAGCTCCTGTTGCAATTCCCGACAGAATGAGAAAAATCCAACTTTTTTTGCCGATATCCGAAATGCCGCCTTGAGCATTTGTAATGAATACCATTGCCCAGGACATAATAAGTACGACAACAGTCCTCAGAGCAGTAGCAAGAGTTGAATTAACACCGTCAATGCCTATCTTTGCTAAAACCGAAGTTAATGCTGCAAAAACTGCTGACAGTAAAGCTAATATAAACCACATAATAACACCCCGGAGTATGAATACACGAAAAGAGAAAAAATCCTTATTTGAAATAATTAACAGCTAAAATAACAACGCTCGTAATTATTAAAACAACACCGACAACACGGTTAAGAGTTTTTGCTTCAGCTTTATTTGCAATTTTAGATGCGATTTGTGCCCAGATAAATGTAAATACCACGCATAGCACAAGGCAGGTGATATCCGGAATTTCGCCTATAGTGAAATGACTTATGCAACCCGTTAACGCTGTAAACGCCATAATGAAAACACTTGTACCGACTGCCATATGAAGTGAATAACCGAGAAAAGTTGTAAGCACGAAAAGCATCATCATTCCGCCTCCGGCACCGATAAACCCGCAAATAAATCCGATTGTAACTCCGCCTATTATTGATTGAACAATTCTTTTTTTCTGTGATACGGAGTCCATTTGCTCGTTTGTCACCATTACAGGCTTCAGCAAAAATCTAAGACCGATAATAAGCATAGAAATTTGCATAGTGTTACTCATTGCTCTTTCGGGTACAAGACTTGCAATAAACGAACCGATAACAGTCATAACAAGTACAGATACCATCATTATAAGGCTGTTTTTAATATCAAGGTTTTTATTCTTTTTATAGTTGTAAGCACTAACGGCACTTGCAAGCACATCACTAGCAAGACCTATTCCTACTGCTTCGTAAGCAGGAACACCCAGAAATGTAATGAGCAAAGGACCGACAACTGCCGCGGCACTCATACCGGCAAAGCCGGTGCCGATTCCCGCACCTGCTCCCGCAAAAAAGCAGACAAGGATTTTAATCAGTAATTCCATTATATCACCTGTAAAAATTTGTTAAGATAATTATAACACTATATGTTTCGATTTTGTAAACAAATTATTAAAATGCCGAAAAAAAGTTGACTAATAGTCAGTTTGTGATAAAATATCATTCAGAAAATGACTGCTAGTCATTCAGGAGGTGCTTAATGGGTAAAATAGCATTAAATAAAAGTGAAAAATATATGAATTTATTGGACGCGGCATATGAACTGTTTGAAAAAAGCGGATCACACTTAGTTTCTATTGACGAAATTGTGAAAAAAGCAGGCGTAGCAAAGGGTACTTTTTATCTTTATTTTAAAGACAAGTATGATTTAATTTCAAAGCTGATACTATACAAAGCTTCAAAATTTATGGATAGTGTTGAGTATGAGCATATTGAGATTAAGAACGCTGAGGATTTTAACAAACATGTAAAAACATATATTGACTTTTTAATAGAATTTCTGGAAAAAAATCATACTCTTGTTTTGCTTATTGAAAAAAATGTAAATGTATGTGTAAATGCCGTTATTGAAAACAGAGCGGGATTGTTGAAGGATTTATATGATGAATTACTTAGTTATTTTATTAAGGTTGGAATTGATGAGCAGACTGTAAAAATAAGACTGTATTTATATATCAATATGATAGTGTCGGCGTGTTGCAGTGCAATTCTTTATGAAATGCCGTACTCGCTCGAACAGTTAAAGCCACAGCTTTGCGGCGTAATATATGATTTGACAACCAACGGAGGCGAAGAACGTTGAACAAAATAGCATTATGGGAAGCAAGACATCCGAAAACAGTTGTAATTATAGCTGTCTTACTGTTAATCCCGTCAATAATTTGTTTTTTTGCAACAAGAGTTAATTACGATATAATGTCTTATCTTCCCGATTCGCTTGAATCGGTTCAGGGCGAAAAGGTACTTGATGAAACCTTTAACAATGCGGGTATGTCGATTCTCGTCATAGAGGATATGCCGGCAAAATATACATCTGCTTTGAAGAGTGAGATAGAAAAAACGGAAGGTGTTTCTTCGGTAATATGGATTGACGAATTAGCCGATATAGCAATCCCTGTAAGCATTCTGCCGGATGTTTTAAAAAATATATTTTACAGTCAGGACGAAAACAAGACAATGATGCTTGTAAAGTATAAGTATGCCGGTTCCTCAGATGAAACTCTCAGCGCAATAGCACATATAAAGAGCTTAATAAATGAAAAGGTTGTAATAAGCGGACTTTCGGCTATTGTAGAGGATACAAAAGAGCTATGTGAAAAGCAAGCGCCTGTTTATGTTGCGTTTGCGGTTGTTCTTGCTCTGATAGCAATGTCAATAATGATGGAATCGTGGATTTTACCTTTTGTAATGCTTGCAGCGCTCGGAATGGCCATAATTTACAATATGGGAACTAATATTTTTCTCGGCGAAATTTCATTTGTCACACAGAGCATAGCCGCAATTTTACAGCTCGGTGTCACGATGGACTATTCAATATTCCTGCTCGACAGATATTATGAAGAAAAGTTAAGATATCCTGATCAAACGCAGGCAATGGCTTCTGCAGTAACAAAGTCATTAACTGCACTTACAGGCTCTTCATTGACAACAATTTTCGGTTTCCTTGCACTTTGCTTTATGCAGCTCGGATTAGGCTTCGACATAGGTTTTGTTATGGCTAAGGGCGTGGTATTCGGTATTCTGACAGTTGTATTTGTATTACCTGAAATAATTTTGCTGTCTGAAGATTTAATTGATAAATATCAGCATAAAAGCTATATTCCAAAATTTGATAAGCTTAACAGCTTTGTTGTTAAGCACAGAAAGATACTTGCATTGATATTCGCATTATTATTGATTCCTTCTTATTTTGTGCAGAGCAAAGCAGAACTTTATTACAGTATGAGTAAAGCTCTCCCACAGGAATTAATTTCAGTTAAGGGACTGAATAAGCTTAAATCAGAGTTTAATATGGCTACAACTCATTTTATTATTTTTGATGACAGTATGCCGTCAGGCAAAATTATGCAAATGGAGGACGAAATACGGAGTGTTGAAGGTATTTCCTCTATGCTTGCATATAACAGCTTTGTCGGACCTGCTGTTCCGGACGATATAATACCCGACAGCATTTTAAAAATCTGCAAAGCAGACGGACTTCAGCTTATGATGGTTAATTCTGAATATTCAAATGCAACCGACGAGCTGAACGCTCAAGTCTCACAGCTTGAAAAAATAGTTAAGTCATATGATAAAAACGCATTTGTAACAGGTGAGGGCGCAATTTCAAGAGATTTGATAAAAACAACAGACAGGGACTTTGCCGTAACGAGTGTACTTTCAATTGCCGCAATATTTATTCTTATTGCAGTTTGCTTTAAATCCGCTTCCTTACCTATACTTTTAACGCTGTCGATAGAACTTGCCATTTGGATCAATCTTTCTTTATCGGTTCTTTCCGGTAAGCAAATGTCATTTGTTGATCCAACGGTAATAAATTGCATTCAGCTTGGTGCAACAGTTGACTATGCAATATTATTAACCACAAGATTCAGAGAAGAGCTGAGAGCCGGAAAGGATAAAAAGAATGCAATCCTCAGTGCACTCTCAGCAGCAGAAACATCAATTTTGCAAAGTGCAACTGTATTCTTCGTCGCAACATTCGGCGTCTATTTGATTTGTGATATTTCAATTATCAAAGGCATCTGCTCTTTACTTGCAAGAGGTTCGGCAATAAGTATGCTCGTAATTATTGTCTTCTTAGCTCCGATTTTATATCTTGCAGAAGGGCTTATAAGTAAGACAACTGCTAAATGGAGCATAAAAAATAAAAACGATAACTCAGACGGGGAGGCTGTAAACAATGCGTAAAAATACAGCATTTAAAATAACAGGTATAATTCTATCCTTAGCTTTATTTACACTGTCATTTGTCGGCTGTTCAAAAAAAACGGTAACCGAAAATGAAATATTGCTTGATGATTTAGGCGAAAAAGAATATGTTCAGCAAAGATACGATACTATGGCAGAGAAAGTCAGAAAAGAAGAAACGGTTTATGTTAACTTGACACAGGACGGTAAAGTAAAACAGGTCAATGTAACTGATTGGCTTCACACAGACACACCGCAGACAAAGATTCAGGATTTAAGTCCGTTAAGCGATATAAGAAACATTAAAACACTTGCTACTCCTCAGACAGACGGAGAATATCTTTATTGGGATATGGATACAACCGACATCTATTACAGTGGTGTTTCAAGTTCTGAACCGCCTGTAAAAATCTCAATTAAGTATTATCTTGACGATGTTGAAATGAGCGCTCAGGATATCGCGGGTAAGTCGGGTAATATCAAAATCGTAATAAAAGCCGATAACACATTAAAAAAGACCGTTAAGATTGAAGGTCAGGATTGCACTATTTCATGTCCGATGATTTTAGCCGGCGGTATGATAATGAAGGACAATGTATTTAAAAACATTACCGTAGATAACGGAACAACCGTCAGCGACGGTGCAAAGCAGATAGTGTTCTTTGTCGGAATACCCGGTATTGATGAGAGTCTCGGTCTTTCTTCCTTTAAGTCATCATTAATTGACAAATCAGTTTATTCAGACTCATATACAATCTCTGCAACAGCAGAAAACTTTGAGCTTGGAAATATTATGTTTGCAGTAATGCCGTTCTCTTCACTTGGTTCATTCGGAAACGGAAGCTTGCCTGACTCCGTTGATGAGCTTAAGAATTTATTGTCGGATATTGAGAGTGTTCAAACTGCTTTAACAAGCCTTGACCTTAACAGAATTATTGATTTGCTTTACGGAGATTCCAATAAAATTGAAAGTATGATGGGTGCAGTTGAAGAAGCGGTAACAATATACAGTGAGAATGAAAAGCTTATAAAAACATTCGGAAAATATATGACGGATGAAAATATAGCAAAGCTGAACCGGCTTGCAAGTGATTTGGATAATGCAGACCTTGAACAAATTTCAAAAACATTGAATGATCCGGCAATAATGGCGCTTTTAGATGTTCTTCCTCAGCTTTCGAGCAGTTTATCAGGCGTTTCTGCAATAACAAAGGATTTAAATGATATTATACCGGTGCTTCAGGCAATGTCGCAGGATATGAAAGACCCTGAAATACAGACTTCTGTTGACAATCTTCCGCAGACACTTGAAAGACTTAAAAAAGTTCTTGACACAATAGATGAAAATAAGGAAATCATTGAAGTTATCGGCGACCTTTCAAGCGAGAACAGCTCGGCAAAGTTAGACGCAATTATGAATACTGCCGAGAAGTACTCAAATCTCGGAGATATGACAGACGCAGAAACAAAAACCCTTGCAGGACGCATTAAAGAATGGCTTTCATTCGGGGAAAGTTATGACATTTTCACTCAAAAGGCAGATAAAACAGAATCTTCTGTATTATTCACTTATAAAACAGATGCAATTTCACTTCCCGTTCAGGCATCTGCAAGCGTTGAAACAAGCGAAAATGTAGGATTTATACAAAGAATTAAAAACTTGTTTAAATAAAAGTAAATATAGCTGAAAAAAACGCACCCTCCGAGAAAGAGAGTGCGTTTTTGTCTTGTTTAAATATGGGACTTTATCGGTCGATTTCTGAAGAGCCTGAATCTTACAGATCCAACTGCATAAGTACAAATTCCTGATACTTGCCGTTTTTTAATTTTAAGGCCTTCGGATTTCTGCCGTATTCCTCGAAACCCAATTTCTTATAAAGCGAAACAGCATTTTCATTGTCACTGACAACCTCAAGGCTCAACTGTGAGTATCCCGCTTGACGGGCACAATTTATACAAGCCTCTGTTATTGCTTTTCCAATGCCTAAGCCCCAGTATTCCTTTAAAATACATATTCCGAATTCAGCTCTGTGCTTAAGTTTAATCTTATTAATGTCGATAGGATCAAATCCGCCTGTACCGACAATTTTTCCGTCTGTAACGGCACAAATCTCAATTGCAAATTCGCTTGTGTGCTTATTGTTTAAGAACTCCGCTTCTTCTTCAACGGTGTATTTGAATTCTTCAGGATATGTAAGCAAATTATCGGTTTCTCCAAGTATTACAGAGAACATGTTTATAAATTCTTCACTGTCATCCGCCGTAACATTTCTCAATAAACATTCTTTGCCGTTTTTTAAAACAATAGTTTTATTAAATTCCATTTGTTACTCCTATTATTTTTTCTTTATTATTTTTACGACAGAAACGAGAACTCCGTAAAGAATTCCTGCAATCGGCCATACAATCCAAGTTAAATCCCATCTGTCTGTAATAAAACTCCAGGCAAGATATCCTGCTACAGTAAGAGTCCAATAAATTCCGGCAATAGGCTCTAATACAGCATTATCTTTCTTTGTTTGAATTGAATAGTCGTTTTCCTGTAACAGCTTATTGAAGCTGCTTGAAATAATACTTGTGCGAACAATAAGGTTTACGCCTATTGCTACAATTATCAGAATTAAACTTACAGCAGCTGCAACAAAGCTGTCATTTTTTCCGAAAAGGAATAATGCAAGAAAAAACGGAATAACGCTCAAAATACAAAGCATAACACCTAATGCAATATGACTTGAATGTGTCTGATTATAGGCTTTCTGTTTTTCTTTTACCATTCCTGTAACACCGTAAGATGTTTCAATTACTTCTTTTTCAAGATATTCATATTGTTTAGTCTTTGAACCGCTAGTGATAAACATAAATACAGCGACTGCGACCAAAATTAAAAGTGACACAAGTCCGATACCTGCGGCAAGCTCTTCAGATAAAAATCCTTTTTGAGATAGCGCAGCGAGGAAAATAAGAAGAGCGGGGGAGATAATACAAAGTGAAACTGCATTTGCAATTATCGGAGCTATCCGATTTTCCAGCTTCAAAAAACTGTTAGCTTCTTCTAAAGTGACTGTTCTTACAGGAATATCTTCTTTTGCTGTTTCGCCTTGATAATTTGAAGAAGTAAAGACCTCAGGCTCTAATTCATCTTTGAGAAGATAATCGGTAGAAACATTGAATACTTCTGCCATTTTAAGTATTTTTTGTAAATCGGGAACTGCCTGTGCGCCTTCCCATTTTGAAATTGACTGTCTTGATACAGAAAGCATATTTGCAAGCTCTTCCTGCGACCAACCGTTCTTTTTTCTTTCGTTAATAATCTTGTCGGCTAAAATCATAATTACCCTCCTGAAAGTAAAACACTTTGAATTGTTTTTTGTTTTGATTGCAAGTCAATATTAGCATATTCAGCAGTTGCACACCACCAATTACGCTTTACAATTTGTCAATCAGCAGTTAACATTTAATGTTTTTTATGTAAATCAGCCTGTTTCAGACATATTAAATGTAGCTTACAGTTTCGGAAAGCGGTTTTCTTTTCATATGGTTTTCAAGCGGACCTGAATCTTCTGACGCAAATCCCAAGTCCAGAAGCATCAGAATCTCTTCATTTTCGGGAAGTCCCAATTCCTTCTTTAAAGCGTCGGGATTAAAACAGTTTAACCAACAGTTGTCAACGCCGATATCTGTTGCCGCCAACATTAAATGTGTAGCGACAATAGTTGCGTCTTCAATTCCTGATTGTCTGTCAGAGTTCGGATATGTATAAACATTATCTTTATCATAAGCAACAATCAACACGGTACCTGCATTGTAACGGCAGGGAGTAACCTTATCAATTTTAGCGAGGGCTTCGTCGCTTTGTGCAACATAAATGCGTTGCTCCTGTAAATTCTTTGCGGTAGGTGCAAGTCTGCCTGCCTGAAGAATTACATTTAACTGCTCGTCGCTTATTTTTCTTCCGTCATACTTTTTACAGGAATAACGGTCTTTAATTACTTGTGAAAATTCCATAAAATCATCTCCGTATTATATATGTATATAATTGTATCACATATTTTTATATTTGAACATAAAAAAATCAGCCGTCA
>CAMFTS010000006.1 GCA_945988915.1 uncultured Clostridia bacterium | reverse complement strand
GAAAGAATAAATAGCAAACATTATTTTGCTAAAACAAATCGTCAAAAAAGGTCGGAAAAATTCACTTTTCTATTTACTTTTGTCAATATATATGATATTATAGCAAAAATAAAACAGTTTACCTTTAATTCGGTACGAGAGACCGGCAAGGATAACATTTTTGCGTGATAGCTACGCCTTGTCGATTGACAAGGCGTTTTTTGTTAGGAGTTTTTATGGACAGCAAAGTAATAATAGATAAACAAACTATGCTTAGAACGCTTGCGCGTCTTTCACATGAAATTATTGAAAGAAATCCTGATACTCAAACAATATATTTAATCGGAATAAAAAGACGCGGTGTCCCTATCACTAAGCTATTAAAAGAAAATATTGAAAAATTTTCAGATATAAAAGTTGAGCTCGGTGAGCTTGATATTACTCTTTACAGAGATGATTTAACAGAACAATACTCCACTCCGCATGTTAACGGAACAGTTATAAGTTTTGATGTTAACGAAAAGAACATTATTCTTGTTGACGATGTCCTTTTCACAGGCAGAACTGCAAGAGCTGCCATGGATGCAATTATGCAATTAGGCAGACCGTCCGTTATTCAGCTGGCAGTTATGGTTGACCGCGGTCACAGAGAATTGCCTATCTGTGCAAATTATGTAGGAAAAAATGTCCCGACTTCAAAAGATGAATTTATCAAAGTATGTGTTGATGAAATCGACAGTAAAACCGAAGTTGTGATTATAAAAAATGTTAATTAAAGGCGCAAGCCTTAAAATATAGGAGGAAAAGAAAATGAATCTCGTTTACAACATCAAAGACAAGCCGAAATTCGGACAGCTTATTGTGTTCGCATTTCAGCAGTTGCTTGCAATTCTTGCAGCAACAATCGCAGTTCCCTCAATCGTAGGTAACGGTATGAGCCAGTCAGCCGCTCTTTTCGGCGCAGGCATCGGCACTATTGTTTATCTTCTCTTTACAAAGTTTAACAGCCCCGTTTTCCTTGGATCTTCATTTGCTTTCTTAGGTTCAATGTTTGCGGCATTCGGTGGTGCTGTATCAGCTGAAGCAGGTTATGCAGGTATCGTCCTCGGTGCTGTTTTCGCAGGCCTTGTATATGTTTTAATTGCAGTTATTGTTAAAGTTGCAGGTGTTGCTTGGATAGACAAGCTTATGCCGGCAGTTGTTATCGGACCTACTGTTGCTATCATCGGTCTTTCACTTGCAGGCAATGCAGTTGGTGATCTTACAGTCGGTAAAGTTCTTGACGCTGACGGTGCAAGCGTTGCAAGTCCTTATGTTGCACTTATCTGCGGTCTTGTAACTCTCTTCGTTGTTATGATTTGCTCTGTTTTCGGTAAGAAAATGGCAAAGCTTATCCCGTTCATCATCGGTATCCTTGCAGGTTATGCCGTTGCAACTATCTTCACTGTAATCGGTATTAAAACCGGCAACACAGCTCTTCAGGTAATTGATTTCAGCGTATTCAATAATATGAAGATTTTCTCAATCCCTGATTTCTCATTCTTAATGGCTGCTAAAGGTCTTTCCGCGATCGACGGCAAATATATTGCAACCGTTGCTGTTGCTTATGTTCCTGTTGCATTCGTTGTATTTGCTGAGCATATTGCTGACCATAAAAACCTTTCATCTGTTATCGGTAAGGATCTTCTTAAAGAGCCCGGTCTTCACAGAACTCTTCTCGGTGACGGTATCGGTTCAATGGCAGGTGCTATCTTCGGCGGTTGCCCGAACACAACATACGGCGAATCAGTTGGCTGTGTAGCTATTACAGGAAATGCTTCTGTAATTACAATCCTTACAACAGCTATTATGGCTATTATCATTTCATTCTTCGGTCCGTTTGTAACATTCCTTTCAACAATTCCGAACTGCGTAATGGGCGGTGTTTGCGTTACTCTTTACGGTTTCATCGCAGTCAGCGGTCTTAAGATGATTCAGAATGTTGACCTCGGCGAAAACAGAAATCTCTTCGTTGTTGCAGTTATTCTTATCTGCGGTATCGGCGGACTTACACTCAGCTTTGGTCAGGTTAAACTTACATCAGTTGCTTGTGCTCTTATCCTTGGCATCATTACAAACCTTATTCTCGGTAAGTCTGAGTCAAAGAAAGCAAAATAATTTAATAATCAATTAAATTAAATTACAGCAGATGTTCTTTTGAGCATCTGCTTTTTTATATAGACTTTTTATTTTGATAATGCTAAAATGCTCTTTAGGGAGGTATTACTATGATTAGTACAATAAGCAATGACTTTCTTGAAATCAGCGTTAAGCATTTCGGGTCGGTACTCACAAGCGTAAAATCAAAAAGTACGGGATACGAATTTTTATGGCAGGGAAACCCGGAAATCTGGAACGGACAATCACCTATTCTTTTCCCTGTTATAGGTAAAATGCTTGATGACAAATACTGCCTTAACGGCAAAGAATACCAAATGATAAGGCACGGTCTTGCAAGACATTACGATTTTGAATTATATTCTAAAAGTGATAATGAATTAGTCTTTATGCAGACTGACAATGAAGAAACACTGAAATCATATCCATACAAATACAAATTGTTTGTTGCGTTTAAAATTGACGGCAGCAAGCTTACGGTAACACATACCGTAAAGAATGAAAATGACGGGATTATGTATTTTTCTGTCGGTGCTCATCCGGCTTTCAACTGTGACATCGGTGATGAAATAGTTTTTGAAAAGCCTGAAACAGCATACAGCGAAAGAATTGACCACGATTCTGTTTTGTTGGAAGAAAAAGATTTAATCCTTTCAAATGAAAACATCTTAAAAATCGCCGAAAACACATTTGACAAGGACGCTTTAATCTTTTCCGGTTTGAATTCAAAAAGCGTTATTTTGAACAATTTACAGCGTAATAAGAAGATTGCTTTCAACTTCGGCGATGCTCCTTACTTTGCTATATGGGCAAAGCCTAATGCTCCTTATGTTTGTCTTGAACCCTGGCACGGAATCAATGACAGCTATGACAAAAAGGCTGATATTTCCGATAAACGGGGAATTGAAAAGCTGAATTCAGGAGAAAGCTTTTCTTTCGCTTGGTGTGCAGAATTTATTGAATAAAAAATAAAAGCAAAAGACCACTCGAAAGAGCGGTCTTTTATTATAAATATTTATTTTTGGTGCCAATTAAGGCTTCAGCTCAAACTCAAATTGAAGAGTAGTCTGAGCGGCGAAACCATGAACGCAAAAGAATTAAAAAACGAACAACGGATTCGCCCCTTAGCCCACAATATTTAAAAAGTTCTTAAGTTCAAGTAAATTATACCATGTTTTTCGTCATTGTCAACAACAATGTTTTAAAAAAAATATATTTTTTTCAAATAATTACACATAACATTATTTACTATTGACCTAAATTAAGTTTAGTTGTAAAATATAGATAAAGAAACGGAGGTATTTATATGAGCGAAGAATACGGACCGGATATAGTTTCCGTTACAGATGAAAACGGCGTTGAGCATATTTTTGAAGAGCTTGACAGAATAGAAACCGATGACGCCCGCTATGTTGCGCTTACACCTTATTACGATGAAACTGCCGAAATTTTAGATGATGACGGCGAGCTTATCATATTAAAGGTTATTGAAGAAGACGGCGAAACTTATCTTGAACCTATTGAAGACGAAGCAGAGTTTGATGAAATTGGTGAAATCTTTGAAAAAAGACTTTCAGAGCTTTATGACCTTGATGAAGAAGAATAATTTTTGATTTGTATATTTCTATACATTTTACAAAATCTATTGATGCCTGCCCGATACGATAAATGTTCGGATGATATTAACCCAACACTTTCTTAAAGGGAACCGTTATACTGAGGCTGTGGAGCAGACCTCCCGCTTTTGCGGACGCTGGGAGCATACGTAAGTCAAAGTGAGGTACCCACCTGCTTATTTATGCAGGTTATTATTCACCGACTACGGTCGGGCGGGTATTTAAAAGAAGCACTTTTGTGCTTCTTTTTTTTGAGATTTTTGTTTATTAACACAAATTGACAAAAAGAAAAAGCGTTCACAGATAACTGTGAACGCTAAATTCTTTTAGTTTTGAACTTTAAGAATAATTAATTATTCTTCGTCCTTTTTCTTCATTGTGTAAGCAACTGCTACTGCCATAACAACTACTGCTGCTGCGCTAGCTGCAACTGATACAGAACTACCTGTTGTAGGATTCTTAACTGTTGTCTTAGCTGCTGTTGTAGCTGCTGTTGTAGCTGCTGTTGTAGGAGCTGTTGTTGCTACTGTTGTTGTAGTTGTAGTTGTTGTAGCTTCAGTAATAGCAAGAGCTGCTGCTGTAAGATCAAGGCTGTTATCGTCAGCGTCAACTGCATCAGCAACATCAAGTGTGATAGCACCTTCGCCGCCCTTGTACTTAAGAACAACTGTTAAAACTGTACCGTCTTTAACGTCTGCAGCTGCACCTGCATATTTAACTGCACCAGCTGTACCGTCGTTAACCTGACCAAGCATAAGGTCAGAAGCTGTAGCGCTTACAAGCTCGAAAGCGTCTGCATCATAGTTAACTGTTGCTTCAAGACCTGAAAGCTTAGCAACATCAACAGTAACTGTAACTGTATCGCCGATAGCTACTTCTGTCTTGTCTGCTTTGAGTGTAACAGCTTCGCCAGCTGCAAAAGCAGGAACGCAAAGAGCTGCGAGCATAACTGCTGCTACGAGAACTGAAAGAACCTTTTTCATGTTTTTTTACCGCCTTTTTAAATTATTTGTCGCAATATTTAATGGTTCTGCGACGATTATTAGATTTATAGTAAAGAGCATAATTGTGCCTTCACTATATGCACATATGATATCACAATTGATTTTTATTGTCAACAGTAATTTTTGTAATTTTATATAAAATTTAATTGCTTTTTATAAAATCATAGGTTTTTAAATACTTATAATTATTTCAATCTTTGCATTAAAGTCGCTTAATATGTAAAGTTAATTACTTTACATATTGATTTCAGGCAGATTCTTTGCCGGAGTTACATAAATTGTATTATAAATATGATATATAACTTTACCCGGCTTTGCATTTTTCGGTTTTTTTAAATTCTTAATTAAAGTATAATCAACCGGAACCTTTTGTGCGTCTGAAGCTGAACTGAAATGAGCCGCTATGCAAGCTGCTTCTTCGATGGCAGTTTCTGTTATTTCTCTGTTATCGGAAACAATGATTGTATGCGATCCCGCGAAATTCTGTGTGTGAAGCCACATATCATAATTTTTGGCAGTTTTCATTGAAAGCTTATCATTTTGAATATTGTTTCTTCCGACCAGAACTTTAAAACCGTCCGAAGTCAAAAATTCATAAGGCGGCAAAAGCTTCGGAAGTTTAACTTTGTCACGAGCTCTTTTTCTGATATATCCACCCTCAATAAGCTCCTGTCTTATTTCGGAAAGCTCTGCGTCCGTGTCCGCCCTTGAAAGCTCATCAAGAACCGTATCAATATAAACCAACTCCTGTTCTCCGCTTTCTATTAGATCGACAAGCATTTTTTCAGCTGTAACCGCTTTTCTGTATTCCTTATAATATCTCTGCGAGTTCTGAACAGGTGTTAATGCAGGATTTGCAGAGATACGCACAGTATTATTATTGTCATAATAGTTTTCAATATCATAAAACAGTGCGCCTTTTTCAAGCCTGTATATATTTGAGCTTATCAGCTCCGCATATATTCTGAGCTGTTCTTTATCTGCGCATTTTTCCAGTTGAATTTTTTGTAAGTTTACCTTTTTTGAAATTCTTTCCGTTGCATTATTGAGTGTTTTAAGCATATCCCCTGCTCTGCGCTTTATTCTCAGCAAACGGTCCTTTTCATAGCAGAAGAAATCCAGCAATTCCGAAAATGTTTCAAAATTTTGCTTTTTTAACGAATTTCCGTACTGTTCAATCTCCATAAAAGAAAAATCAAGAGGTTTTTCTTCGGAATCGAAAACCACCTGAGGCTTAGGTGAATTCATTTCGAGCTGATTTTTTATACTTGCCGTTTTCTCATTCAGCTTTACTGTTTGCGCATCGGTTAAAAGTCCTGTTTGAATGTCGTCCCCCGCACAGTAATATGCTATTTCACGGCAAACAATCGGTGAAACGCCGAGAAGTGTTGACAGTATTGCAGACGAAAGCTTTTGCTCCTTCTTTTCAAGTATTCTATTTACAATTTCAGAAACCGTCGCTTTAGAAATATCAATTTTATTCTGACTCGGTGGCAATACATATGTTCCCCCGGGCAAAACTTCCCTGTAAGTTGATTTTGTTTCATCCACCCGCTTAACGGCATCTATTATCTTTCCGTTTTCATCAACAAGCACAATATTGCTTCTCTGCGCCATTATTTCAATAAAAATATGAAGCTTCACCTTGTCGCCGATTTCGTTGGATGCGTCAAAGTCAAGTCTAAGAACTCTGTCAAGGGAAATTTGTTCAATACCGGTAAGTGTTGCTCCCGTAAGGCGTTTACGAAGAAGCATACACAGCATTGGCGGTTTTGACGGATTCTCAGGTGAATTCTTTGTTAAATGAATTCTCGGAGAAATGGCCTCTGCCGACATATAGAGCCGATATGCACCCTGACGGGAACGCATCAGAAATACCAACTCACATTTTGAAGGCTGATAAATCTTTTCAACCTTTGAGCCGATAATATATTCACTTATTTCTTCTGTAATAAATTTTAAGGTTATTCCGTCAAGTGCCATAGTTTTCCTCAAATATGCTTTATAGGTGAGCTTTGCTGCGCAAGAATGAATTCAACATCTGCAAATTCTTTTTCAAGCTTTTCTTTAAGCGGTTTAACAGCAATCACTTCGGTTTCAAAATGACCGGCGGTGATTAAACCGATGTCCAGACTGATTGCGTCAAGGAATTCGTGATGATCGCTCTCGCCGGTTATATAAACATCTGCTCCGTTATTTTTTGCATCAAAGATAAATTCAAAGCCTGCACCGCCGCAAACTGCTACCGTTTTAACGGCTTTTTCTTCATTACAAAGACAAACGCTTGCATCAAGTTTTTCTTTAACCGATTTTGCCAATTCAAAAACGGTTGTTTCGTTCACTTCACCCATAGTGTATTCGCCTGTTTGCGATTTTCTTATATTCTTCAAGCCGAGCGTTTTTGCAAGTGTATCGCTTACGCCGTCAACCGCAAAATCATAAGAAGTATGTGCACAAATAACAGACAACCCGTTTTTTGCGGCAAGATATGCCGGATTATTGTCGGTAAAGCTTTTTTGAGCTTTAAAAATAATCGGATGATGAGAAACGATTAAATCACATGAAAGCTCGACTGCCTGTTTTACCGTTTTCTCGGTGCAGTCAAGACAGACAAGCACTTTCTTAACCTCTTTTTCGCTTTCACCGACTAAAAATCCGCTGTTATCCCATTCTTCCTGCAAAGAAAAAGGTGCGATTTTATCTATGAAATTATATATATCATTTACTTTTGGCATTTTCTATGCTCCTTAATGCTTCTTTTACTTCTTTATCATCAGAAAACTCTGCCTTTACGCGAAGCATTTTAATTATTTTCTCAACATATTGCCGGTCGCTTTTCTTGGTACTGTTTAAAAGATTGCCGAGATAAATCCAATGCGCAGGCTTTTGACTGACGGTTCCGAAATATCGTGCAGACATAACAAGATAAACTCTGTTGCCCTCACTGACGGTCGTTTCCGCATCAATTTCAAAGCCGTTTACTTGCAGTTCTTTTCTTACAAGCTCGAAATGAGTCATCGGCTGCAAAATCAAATGTATATCTTTATTCTGAAGCCACGGAGTATCGGCAATCATTTCGGCAATCATCATTCCGCCCATTCCGGCTATGGCAATTTCCCCGGCTTCGTTTTCCCTGATATTTTCAAATCCCGCCGAAAGCCTTAATGTGATTTTTTCATTAAGATTTTCTTGTTCCAATGTTTTCTGAGCGTTTTTCAGCGGATTTGGGTTTATATCAGACGCTATTGCCCTTTCGGCTATTCCGTTTTCAACTATGTATGCAGGCAAGTATGCGTGATCTGTACCGATATCCAAAAAGCAATCGCACTTTTCAACAAAATCGGCAACCGTCTGCAATCTCGGTGTCAGTTTCATCATTAAATATACCTATTCTAAACCTAAAAGAAGGCTGACAAAACGCAGCCTTCTTTTAAGTTTTATTTGCTTGCAAGAAAATCGTTGATTTTTTTAACAAGCTCGTCTGCATTTACTCCGTGAACCTGGCATGCTTCTTCAACTGTTTCACCGCGTGAAGCAGGACAGCCTAAGCAATGCATACCCATTTCAAGAAAGAACGGAACTGTTTCTCTTTCCGCATCGAGAATATCACCGATTGTCATATCTTTTGTAATTGAAGTCATTTTGCTTTCCTCCGTTTAAATAGTTTTTATTTGCTTTTATTCTTCATCGTCTTTAGGCAATATATTCGTTTCACTGATAAGGTAATTAGGTCTGTTTTTAACTTCCATATATATTCTTGAAATGTATTCGCCTATTATGCCGAGTGAAAGGAGAATTAATCCTCCGATTATAAACACGGCGCAAATAATTGACGGATATCCTTTAACATCACTGCCGAAGCAAAGAGTTTTAACAATAGTATAAAGTGCATAAACAAAGCCAAATGCACTTGTCAAGCCGCCTATAAAGAATGAAATCTTAAGAGGTGCCGTTGAAAAACCTATAATACCGTCTATGGCATAAGTTAATAAATTCCAGAACGACCATTTGGAAGTGCCTGCAAATCTTTCCTGATTTTCATGCTCAAACCATTTTGTTTTGTAGCCGACCCAACTGAAAATGCCTTTTGAAAAACGATTGTATTCAGGCATTGAAAGAATAGCATTTACTACTTTTCTTTTCATTATTCTGTAATCCTGAGCGCCCTCTTCTATATTTGCGTCGGAAATTTTATTGATTACTTTATAAAATTGTCTTGAAAAAGCACTTTTTATTTTTGCTTCGCCTTTTCTGTCGGTTCTTCTTGCGGCTGCAATATCATAGTCTTCTTCCGTTACGGCTTTTAACATTTCGGGAATAAGCTTCGGTGAATGTTGCAAGTCAGCATCTATAATACCTACATAATCAGCAGTTGACATTCTCATACCTGCTAACATAGCTGCCTCTTTACCGAAATTTCTTGAAAAAGAAATATATTTAACCTTATCATCTTTTTTTGCAAGATCTTTCAGGATATTTGCCGTTTTGTCACGGCTGCCGTCATCAACAAAAATAAATGAAACAGAAAAGTCCTTAATTGCTTTTACAATAGGAGTAACAGTATCATAAAATGCCGGCAATGACTCTTCTTCATTGTAGCACGGAACTATCAGTTCAAGCGTATTCATATTATCACTCCTTTTGCTTTCCAAACCAATATTATACAGTTAAACCTCATCAAACGCAAGTGCTTTATCACGAAATACAAAGCTTTTAACCGAATTGCTTTGCTTTATTTGTGCCTTTTGTATGTCCGGATTTATAATCTTTTCATCGTAGGCTGAACCCGAAAGAACACCGTCAACATATATTTTCAACATTCCGTTCTTTTCACGGACCAAAGTGATTTTTTTGTCTTTACCGTCGCATATTTCTTTATTCGAAACAGCCTTTAATGCACAGCAGTTAAATCTTATTTTACCGTTTGAAAGTGAAACCGCCAAGTCATTTCCCTGTGAGAAAATAAAAGCATCCTTTACAGTTGAATTAACTGTAAGCTCGAGAGTAAAATCGCCTTTTATTTCACGAGGGCTGTCTTTTGAATCCGTTATTATTCCGTCACGGTAATTATTGACACATTCCTCGCCGTTAAGCACATTTGAATATAAATCTTTTACGCTGTACTTAACATTGATACTGCCTTCCGGAATGTTATCTTTAAATGTCAGCTTAACACTGCTGTAATCGGCCTGCAATTTGCAAGATGTAATTTCGTTTTCGGATTCAAAGCTGTTTTCAAAAATAACAATATGCTTGTCAAAGCAAAATTCCATTTCGTTTTCGGAAATCACTTTCGCTGAAACAAGTTCAGGCGCATTCTTATCGGGATTTGAGAACTTATAAAGCACAATTTCGTGTGCGTCAAGCTCAATTTCCAATGTATCGCCGTAAGAATAAGTTTTTTCGCAAACATTTTCAAAGTACGGTATTATATTGATTCTTGCAATATTTTCAATACTCTCACTGACTCCGATTTGTTTTTCGAGTTTAACGGAATACTTCTGCTTTTTATCGGACGGATTACGAAGTGAAATTATGCCTTCATCATCTGTCCATGCGCTGTACCCGTATATTTCACCTATATCAGCCGATTTACCGATAAGCTTTGAATTTTTAAGAATGTGGAAATTCTCTTTTACGAATTTTAATACATCAGCATTGATTCTCCACATATCTTCATTAAAAAGATTGAAACTGTAATATAATTCCCAAAAAGCAGTGCCGCGCGAAGAAATCATATACATATATTTTCTGTACTCATCCTCCGTCATACTGATTTTCGCAGTATTACCGTAAATCGGCTCATGATTATACATATTGGAATTCGGGAACTGATACATTCTTGTTTTGTGAAAGTCATAATAAAGACTGTCACGGTATGTCAACATTTTGTCGAAATCCTTACCGTGAAGCGCTTCACCCGAACGGGTTTTGTCGGTAAATCCGATATCGTTGCTGTTTTGCATCCAGATACTGTTAACCCATTTTAAGAACCACGGGCTGGGCATCGCATAGCATGTGAGATTTATCCATAAATCCTTGCCCTGCTGTACTCTGTGCTCTCGCATTTTTTCAAATATATTTATCCATTTTTCCCAAGCATCGGTAAGAGTGTATATGCCTCTGTATCCGCCGACAGGATGTCCGTGGCGTTTTGATTTGCACGGCTTGAGCATAAATCCGTCAAGCTTGAAATAATCAATATCGAATCTGTCCATATAATCAAGGAACAGTGCTTCTGTATTCTTCAGATAATTTCTGTCTGAAATACAGATATCTCTTGATTGCCTGTTGTATCCGCCTTTTTTCGCCTTTTCCATACGCTTTGCAAAAGGCATATTATAGTTATATCCGCCTCTCGGTCCTAACCACAAGCCAAAGGTCGAAGAAAAGTTTTTGCTTAATTCAGAACTGTTATAAAGCTCGTTCGGAAACTTTGAATTAAAGCACCAGAAATCACTTGTGTAATCATTCCAACCGTCATCAACAACATATGAAGCAAGCGGAGGTACACCGTGCTGTGTCAAACCTTTTTCAATTTCATAAAATGACGCAGTTATGTTTTCTTCGCTGATATCGAGCATATGGTCATACCAGGAATTGTACTGCGTACGAAGATATGTTTTCTGAGAGATTGTTTCAATATATTTAAGAAAATCCGCTCTTATGACTTCATAATCGGTACTTTGAGCAGCACCGAATACGGCTTTATATGAAACAAACTCTTCTTTATCTTTTAACAATTCCGTTAAAGTTTTTCCGCTGTAATACCGAATTCTGACAGTTGAATCAACAATATTATTGTCACTCAACGGGAATTCGGAACCGACAAACATTCCGTTAACATAAACAGGCTGTCCCAATGATGCGTGGAATCCGTCTATAAATGCCTTGCTCATATCGGGATGTGACCATGTTTGAACAGCGTCATCTCCGAGAATAAGACTTTCGGTATCAATGCTGTCGATTTTCACATTGGTATTACCCTTTGCGGAAATATAAAGCTGTTTTTTCAGGAAAAAGTCATTTTCAAACAAAACATAAATGATTCTGAAGTGATATTCTGTGTTTTTCAACACAGCAGGCTTGAATACGACCTCAATCAGAGCTGAGCCGTCTTTTTCAAATTCATTTATTTTATCAACGGTAAGCATTGACGCTTTGATTTCGGTTTTCCGTTTAAACTTACCGATAAGTCTGACAATAAATTCTTCACTGCCTTTTAAGGGAGCAAGCGCTATAGAATTTTCAACTCTTTTATTCACAAGCTTTCCGGGCACAAATCTGCCGTTTGTAAGGTCAAAGCTTCTTGAAATAAAAGCATTTCCGATTTCAATTCTGTTTTCTTCTTTTTTTATGTAGCTCATAGTTAATCTTCAATCCCAAAAAGTATTTTGTCAATTATTTTTGCCATACATTCGACAATTATGGCACATGGGCGTTTTTTATAGTATTCTGCCGTTCTTTCATCGGGAACATATGTCTTTTTCAACTCAGCAGACGGATTCAACAATTCTCTGCATACAACCGAACCCTGCTGTTCTCTGAATTCTTCGGCAATTTGCTGAACAATTCTATATGTTTCTGCTTTTGCTTCGTTATCTGCACCGTCTGTTGCACCGTTCAACATACCTACAACCATTGCAGCACCGGTAACCGTGCCGCAAACTTCACGAAGTCTTCCTACTCCTCCGCCTAAACCTGATGATACTTTTAATGCAGTTGTTTCATCCATATCATATTCATCAGAAAAAGCAACAAATACAGCTTGTGAACAATTATAGCCTTGTTTGAACAACTCAACGGCTCTGTCAGAATGTTTGGACATTTTATCGCCTCCAAATTTTGTCGAATACTATATTATCATATTTTTTAGTATATAGCAAATAAAAAGTCCTGTAAAATACAGGACAAATTAATTCTTCTTCATTTCAAAGCATATTAACGGCAACAAGCAATTAAAGAATGATAAAAGCAAAGGAAAAAATGTATTTCTGTTTATAAACACCGACGCTTCCCCATTGTTTACACTAATGCCGAATATTATTGAGAATAGTATTATTATTTCACAAAATGTGATAGCAGAGCTGAATACGCTTCCGATTTTGATTTTATTAAATATAAACATTGCTAAAGCAAGAACTGCAAAAGCTACGGCTAATACGCTTAAAAAGCATATAAAATAATAGCTGTTTTTTAAGTCTTTAAACATTTCATATATTGATATTTCTATTTCTTCTGTATTTGTTACAACAGTAAACTGTTTAAAAACAAACATCAATATTATGCTTACAATATTTGTAAATATGATTGATATTAATTTTACAATGTTTTTTTCCTTCAATTTTTGCCGCTCCTATTATGACATTTAGTTATATTTTTATAAATTATATGACAAATTGTCATATTTGTCAATAATTATTATGACATACTGTCATAAAGGAGTGCTTTATATGAATAACAGGCTTAAAAATCTTCGCAAGGAAAAAGGTCTAACACAAATATCCGTTCAAATGAAAACAGGGATTGAGCAGGCGTTGCTTTCAAAGTATGAAAACTCAGAGCGCATCCCCCCTACCGAAACTCTGATTCAATTAGCTGATTTTTATAATGTCAGTATGGATTATATTATGTTCAGAACTGACAACCCAAATATAAACAAATAAGCCTTCGGAAACATTCAAAGGCTTTATTTATATTAAAAATAATCTTCGTATCTGCGTTGTTCCCGCATAGTATCAATGCTCGGAATAAAGAATTTTTCTCCGAGTGCCATTGCTGCTTTTGCCGTAATGCTGTTGTATCCGTCATTGTGACGCCCGTCTGACGACGCTCTTTTTATCGTTCCGCTGTCTGAAACATCATAGACATATCTTAATTCTTCAGCAGTAGTAATAAGCTTTCCGTTTGCATCCTTTGCTCCCGAGAACTCAAGTACCGTCGCACCGGGCGTTGAAGTATTTGCCTTAATAAACGCAATAAGATTTGCTTTATCACTGCCGTATTTGTCGGCAACCATACAAATATATTTATTATCGGGATTTTCCGAAATATATGTAACCGGTTTTGATGCTTCCGTTGTTGTAGCTGCCTGATTTTCAGTAACCTGTTCAGTCTGTGCTGCGGTCTGCATTTGAGTAGAAATTTCTGTATTCGGCTGAGTTGTATCTTCATAAATTGTTGAATTCTCGGAATAAACCGTTGTATTTTGAGTTACATCAGGCTGTGCGGTTGTTTCTTCATTATCACCTTTTTTGCATGCGGAAAATACAGTTATAACAAGTACAAAGGCAAGGATTACTGATAGTTTTTTCATTTTTTCACCTTATAAATTGAATTTGATGATATAAAAATATTATCATAGCCGAATAAAATGTCAATATTTTTTGACAAAAAAATAAATCCCACTCAAAGTTGAGTGGGAAAATATTTTTATTGATTAGCCAGCAATGCCACCGATAAGTCCCATGATTGTGTCAATGATGGTCTGGAAATCGAAACCGCCTTCAGCGCCTTCGCCGCCGCCAACAAGACCCATAATAGTGTCTATAATCGGCTGTAATACTTCCATAATTGCATCCATGTAGCTTTGCCTCCCTTCGTATACATTTATTACTATATAAATATTACCACTTTTTTTAAATTTGTCAACGGCTTTTAAGAAAAAAAGTCAAAAAAATTCCACTCTGTAAAGAGTGGAATTAAAACTGTCAGTCTTAAATTATTTAAGAGTAACTTTTGCGCCAACTTCTTCAAGTTTAGCTTTTGCAGCGTCAGCATCATCTTTAGAAGCTGCTTCCTTGATTACCTTTGGTGCGCCGTCAACAAGTGCTTTTGCTTCTGCAAGGCCAAGACCTGTGATTTCACGAACAACCTTAATAACCTTAATCTTTTCAGCACCAACTTCTGTAAGTTCGATGTCAAATTCTGTCTTTTCTTCTGCTGCGCCTGCTGCACCGCCTTCAACCGGAGCTGCTACTGCAACTGCTGCTGCAGCTGATACGCCGAATTCTTCTTCTACTGCGTGTACGAGTTCTGAAAGTTCAAGAACTGAAAGAGCTTTGATCTCTTCGATCATTGCTGCGATTTTTTCTGATGCCATTTTATTTTCCTCCAAAATTTGTAATTTTTAAATATTATTCAGCAGGAGTTTCTTCTGCTGCGGGTGCTGCTTCCTCAACCGGTGCAGCTTCTTCTGCGGGAGCCTCTTCAGCCGCAGGTGCAGGAACTTCTTCACCGCTCTTATCAACAACTGCCTGAATTGCACGTGCAAAAGCTGCAATAGGTGCGTTGAATGCACTGCAAACAGTAGCAAGCAATACTTCTCTTGAAGGAAGCTTTGCAAGGCTCTTAAGTTTTTCTAAGTCGATAACCTCATTATCGATGAAACCGCTCTTGATTTCAAATGTCTTGCTTGACTCAGCGTACTTGCTGAGAATTCTTGCTGCTGCAGCATAGTCATCATCAGATGTTGCAATAGCAGTTGTTCCCGAAAGAACATTGTCAAGACCTGCAAGATCAGTACCTTCGATTGCGAGATGGATAAGTGTGTTCTTTGTTACAGTGTACTTAACACCTGCTTCACGAAGCTCCTTACGAAGCTTTGTGTCATCAGCAACTGAAATACCCTCATAGCTAACAACAACACCTGCGCATGCATTGCCGAGTCTTTCCTTAAGCTCAGCAACCTGCTGTTTCTTTAACTCTAATACTTTCTCACTTGGCAAACGAATTCACCTCCTATAAAAATGTTACGCTTGCTTTATGAGATAAAAAACCTCTCTGACATGAAGACAGAGAGGCACAAACTTTTAATAATAAGTTCTTTTCCTCGGTAGGCAAACTCCGTAGAGCTTTTACGCATAAATGCACCCACTGTCTTCGGCAAGCAGATATTATATTAACATACCCTTCCGGGTTTGTCAAGCGTATTAAATTAAACGCCGAACTTAGCTGAATTGATTCTTACACCGGGTCCCATTGTAGTTGCAACAACGCATGACTTGATGTACTGTCCCTTAAGTGCTGCCGGTTTTGCTTTAACAACAGCATCCATAAGTGTATTGAAGTTTTCAAGAAGCTTGTCAGCACCGAAAGATGCCTTACCGATAGGACAATGAATAATATTTGTCTTATCAAGACGGTATTCAATCTTACCTGCCTTAGCTTCTGTAACAGCTTTAGCTACATCAGGTGTAACTGTACCTGCTTTTGGTGAAGGCATCAAGCCACGCGGACCGAGAACCTTACCTAAGCGACCTACAAGGCCCATCATATCAGGTGATGCGATACATACATCGAAATCAAGCATACCGCCCTGAACCTGTGCAAGAAGGTCTTCTGCGCCAACGAGTTCTGCGCCTGCAGCAGTTGCTGCTTCAGCAGCATCGCCCTTAGCAAAAACTGCAACTCTTACGCTCTTACCTGTTCCGTTCGGAAGAACGACAGCGCCTCTGACCTGCTGGTCAGCATGACGAGAGTCAACGCCGAGACGGATATGAGCTTCAACTGTTTCATCAAATTTAGCTGTTGCTGACTTAACTGCAAGAGCAAGAGCTTCTTCTGAATCATAGAGCTTTGATTTGTCAATCAATTTTGCGCTCTCATTATATTTTTTACCGTGTTTCATAATTAAAATTTCCTCCCATTAAGTGGTTAATCGGATTTTTCCTCCCACGAAGGAGCATCAATCTTCAACAGTGATGCCCATTGAACGAGCTGTACCGGCGATCATGCTCATAGCTGTTTCGACAGTAGCTGCGTTAAGGTCAGGCATTTTCTGCTCTGCGATTTTTCTTATCTGCTCACTCGTAATTTTTGCAACCTTAGTTTTGTTCGGAACGCCCGAACCACTCTCAATACCGCAAGCCTTCTTAATAAGAACAGCTGCAGGCGGAGTCTTTGTTACAAATGTAAACGAATGGTCTGCATAAACTGTGATAACAACAGGGATAATAAGTCCCATATCGTTCTTTGTGCGTTCATTGAATTCCTTTGTGAACGCCATAATGTTTACACCGTGCTGACCGAGTGCCGGACCAACAGGTGGTGCTGGTGTTGCCTTACCAGCCGGAATCTGAAGCTTAATAAAGCCTATTACTTTCTGAGCCATTTTAGCACCTCCAAAATTCGTGGTAGTGGCGGAATAAGTGGCTTAACTTACCCCTCCCACAGCGAGCTTAAAGCACGCTATAAAAAGCGAAATAACGCTTAATACCAAATTTATTTGTTCATTGATTCAACCTGATCGAGTTCAAGTTCAACCGGTGTTTCACGACCGAGCATTGAAATAATAACTCTGACCATATTGTTTTCTGTGTCGATTTCGTCAACAACACCGATAATGCCTTCAAAAGCACCGTCAATAATTGTAACCATATCGCCCTTTTCGTAATTAACCTCAACAACGCGTTTTTCAACGCCGAGAGCAGCTACCTCGCTGTCTGTAAGAGGAACAGGCTTACCCTCCGGACCTACAAAGCCCGTTGCGCCTCTTGTGTTGCGGATTACATACCAAGTATCATCTGTCATCTCATATTCGCCTGTGTCTTCATCTTCAAAAACGGCAAGCTTAACGATAACATAACCCGGAAAGATTTTTCTTTCAACTTCTTTTTTAGTACCGTCGTCTTTTACTTCAATTACTGTTTCGGTAGGAACCTGAACATCAAGAATTAAATCCTGCATTTTTCTGTTTTCAACTACTGTTTCAATATTTGAAGCTACCTTATTCTCATAACCCGAATAAGTGTGAACAACATACCATCTGGAGATTTCTGCCATAAGATATCCCCCTTACGCACCAAAGAATCCGTTAATTAAACCTGTTGCTACGGTTTTAGTTGCTTCCAATGCAGACTCTGAGTCAGCAGAAGCATCTTTAGCTAAGTTAATAAGAAGCTTAATAATTTCTGAAAGACCTGTGTCAACAAGCCAGATAACAACGCCGAGTACTGCTACGCAAGCAAGTACTACTGCAGTGCTCTTAATAACGGTTTTTGAATTAGGCCAAACGACCTTCTTACATTCACCTTTAAGATCCTTACAGAATTTTTTAATTGCTTTCCAAGCACGAACGAAGAAATTGCCTTTCTTCTCCTTGGGAGCATCAGCTTTCTTTTTTGAATCAACTTTTTTCTTGTCTTTAGCGGGAGTTTCGGCAGCATTATTTTTAATTTCGTCAGCCATTACTTTTACCTCCGCTTACTTTGTTTCCCTGTGGAGAGTATGTTTCTTGCAGAATCTGCAATACTTGTTCATCTCTAACCTGTCAGGTGTGTTTTTCTTGTTTTTCATTGTGTTGTAATTGCGTTGTTTGCACTCTGTGCAAGCCAATGTAATTTTAACTCTCATTTTCGGCACCTCCGTTATTAGCGATTATCGCTTATTTAGCCTGCCTCCAAAAAGTGGGCACAAAAAAAGAACCCTCTCTCAGAGGTACAAGTAATATATCATAAAGGGAACAATAAGTCAAGCATTTTTTGAATAATATAAATGTTTTTATAAAAGTAAACGGCGAGAACCTTTCCCGCCGCACTTTAACATAACTATATCAGACTCAGTTGTTCGCCTGCGTCCTCTGCTGAAAGAGCAGAGCCTGCAGCCGGAAGATTTCTTGTTCTGTATCTTGCAGGCTTTTGGAACATACCCTCTTTATATTCTTCAACCTCTGATACTCTGTGATTCTTTTTCTGCGTCATTACTCCTACGCCCTGAGTATCCTTTGTTGTTTTCGGTGCGATTGCACCCGTATTCAAAAGAAGTATTCTGCCTGAGGTTGATTTAATAACGAGCTCTTTATCCTCTTTTATCTGCCTTATGGCTGCAAGCGGGAATTTCTCGCAATATGCCTTGATGAGCTTCTTACGGTTTGTCTTTGTTTCGTAAGCATTTAAGTCAACCTTTGCAACCTTGCCGTTTTCAAAGAAGAACAGCATATATCCTTTATAATCATTTGTAGCCGCCATATAAATTGCTGTTTCATCTTTATCCATACCGAGCGTGCTTGCTGCGAAGTCGCCGAGTACGCTTGCCTTTGAGTCTGCAAATTCATATGCCTTTGCTTTATATACCTGATGCTGATTTGTAAAGAACAACAAATCTGTATTATTTGTAGCTTCTATCTCTTCTATTACATAGTCGCCTTCTTTTGTTTTCTGTTCACTGTTCATACGAAGTGAAGCAGGAGTGATTTTCTTGAAATATCCCTCTTTTGTAAAGAAAAGCGTTACGGGATAATCGGGCACTTCTTCAATCTCTTCGTATTCTTCCTCGACATCGGCATAGATTATTTCTGTGCGTCTTGGCTTATCATACTTTGCGACAACTTCTTTAAGCTCTGCAATAATGATTTTCTTTACTCTTGATTTTGAAGAAAGGATATCCTCCATATCTTCAATATCCTTGCGGAGCTGCTCAATATCAGCCGTGCGTTTAAGTATATATTCTCTGTTAAGATGACGGAGTTTGATTTCAGCAACATATTCTGCCTGAATTTTATCAATTCCGAAGCCTATCATCAAGTTCGGTACTACTTCCGATTCTTCGTCGGTTGAGCGAATAATCTTAATTGCCTTGTCAATATCAAGAAGTATTTTCTGCAAGCCTTCAAGCAAATGAAGCTTATCCTTTGCTTTTGCAAGGTCAAAATATACTCTGCGGTTTACGCACTCGGTACGGAAAGCAATCCATTCGAGCAAAAGTTCACGAACACCGAGAACACGAGGAGTTCCTGCGATCAGAACATTAAAATTGCAACCGAAAGAATCCTCTAAAGGTGTTGTCTTAAAGAGTTTTTTCATCAGCTTGTCCGGATCAACGCCGCGCTTGATATCTATTGTGATTTTAAGACCTTTCTTGTCTGTTTCGTCGCGGATATCCGATATTTCCTTAACCTTGCCTGCCTTTGCGAGTTCAATTATTTTATCAATAATCGCTTCGCTTGTAGTGGTTGCGGGTATCTCATAGACATCTATGCAATTACTGTGCTTATCATAATTATACTTTGCACGAAGCTTAAAGCTTCCCCTGCCCGTGCGGTAGATTTCACGCATAAGATTTTCGTCATATACGATTTGACCTCCGCCTATAAAATCGGGTGCTTTGAGGGTTTCCGTTATATCCGCATCGGGATTTTTAATAAGTTCAATAGTTGTGTTACAGATTTCTCCCAAATTGAATGAGCAAATATTCGACGCCATACCGACGGCAATTCCCATATTTGCATTTACAAGAACTGACGGGAATGTTACCGGAAACAAGGTCGGCTCCTGCATTGTATTGTCATAGTTAGGAACAAAATCCACGGTATCTTTGTCGATATCCCTGAATAATTCTGCGGCAATAGGTGCAAGCTTTGCCTCGGTGTAACGGGACGCTGCATACTGCATATTCTTTGAATATGACTTACCGAAGTTACCCTTTGACTCAATATACGGATGCAAAAGGCTCTCGTTACCTCGGGCAAGACGAATCATTGTTTCGTAAATTGCAGCGTCACCGTGAGGATTTAACTGCATTGTGCGACCAACAATATTTGCACTCTTAATTGTTCCGCCGTTTAAGAGTCCCATTTTATACATAGTATAGAGCAATTTCCTGTGTGAAGGTTTAAAGCCGTCAATTTCCGGAATTGCACGAGACATAATGACACTCATCGCATAAGGCATATAGTTAACTTCAAGAGTGTCGATAATATTCTGCTTTACAACCTCACCTGCACCGGAAATATGAGCATTTACGCTCAATTCTTCCTCAGCGTGATTCATTTCATTTTTCTTTTTCTTTGCCATACTGTTTTCTCCTGAAAGCTACTTATGATAAGTCTGTCATATCAATATACTGATATCCGTTTTCAGCTATATAATCTTTTCTTCCCTGAAGATTATCACCCAAAAGCAAGTCGAATTTATCAGCAACTGCTTCGGGGTTATAATCCGGCTCCACCTTGATAAGCCGGCGGGTTTTCGGATTCATTGTTGTCATCCACATCATTTCGGGCTCGTTTTCACCGAGTCCCTTTGAACGCTGAATTGTATATTTTCTGTCGCCTATTCCCTCAAGAACTTCTGCCTTTTCTTTTTCTGTATAGCAGAACCAGGTTTCATCTTTTGATGTTATTTCATAAAGCGGTGATTCTGCGATAAACACCTTTCCCTCTTTGATAAGAGTCGGCATAAGACGGTAAATCATTGTAAGAATAAGTGTTCTTATCTGAAAACCGTCAACATCGGCGTCGGTACAGATGATAACCTTGCTCCAGCGAAGGTTTTCCATATTAAATAATGAAAGGTCTTTATTTGCCTTGGTTGAAACTTCAACACCGCATCCGAGAACTTTAATTAAGTCGGTAATAATTTCCGATTTGAAGATTTTCGGGTACTCAGCCTTTAAGCAGTTAAGAATTTTACCGCGGACGGGCATAACGGCCTGAAATGCCGAATCTCTTGCCTGCTTACAAGCACCGAGAGCAGAGTCGCCTTCCACAATGAAGATTTCTCTTTCGTTTACATCCTTTGAACGACAGTCAACGAACTTTTCAATTCTGTCCGTCATACTGTTGCTTGACTGTAATGTTTTCTTAATGTTAAGTCTTGTGCTTTCGGCTCTGATTCTTGAACGCATATTGATAAGCACTTGCTCTGCAATTTTATCCGCTTCGATTTTATTCTCAATGAAATAAACCTCTAAGCTGTGCTTCAGGAATTCTGTCATTGCCTCTTGTATAAATTTATTGGTTATTGCCTTCTTTGTCTGGTTCTCATAGGATGTCTGTGTTGAAAAAGAAGAAATTACGATTACAAGACAATCTTCAACATCCTGGAAGGTAATTTTAGAATCGGCTTTTGTATATTTACTGTTTGCTTTTAAGTAAGCGTCAATCTGAGCCACCAAAGCGCTCTTGACTGCCTTTTCCGGAGCGCCTCCGTGTTCAAGGAAACTCGAGTTATGGTAATATTCTTTAAACTGAATTTTATTTGAAAAGCAAAGCGCAACATTCATCTTAACCTTGTAATCGGGCATATCCTCTCTGTCTCTGCCCTTGCGTTCTGCCTGCCAGAACTGAATAGACGAAAACGCATTCTCACCTGCTATTTCCTTTACATAGTCGGTAATACCGTTTTCATATGAATACTCATATTTTTCAAAAGTATTGCTTCCCACTTGGTCTTTTAGTATGAATTTTACGCCCTCATTGACAACTGACTGACGCTTAATTGTTTCCTGATAGTATTCAAGCGGAATGTTAATGTCGGTGAAAACCTTTAAGTCAGGCTTCCAGCGGATTCTTGTTCCGGTATCCCTTTTATTATATGGTTCTTTTACAAGGTCACCATCCGGATTGCCGTTTTTGAAATTCATTTTGTAGCAAAAGCCGTTTTTATGAATCTCTGCTTCCATGTATTCAGAAGCATACTGCGTTGCGCAAAGGCCCAAGCCGTTAAGACCGAGCGAATATTCATATGTTCCGCCGTTGTTTGTATTGTATTTACTGCCTGCATACATTTCGCAGAAAAGAAGCTCCCAGTTGTATCTTCCCTCTTTTTCATTGTAGTCCATAGGCATACCGCGGCCGTGGTCAAGGACTTCGATTGAGCCGTCAAGAAATCTTGTAACAACGATTTCATTACCGTATCCCTCTCTTGCCTCGTCTATTGAGTTGGAAAGAATCTCAAATACAGCATGCTCACAGCCCTCTATACCGTCGGAGCCGAAAATAACAGCCGGTCTTTTTCGTACCCGGTCGGCACCTTTTAATTGAGAAATACTTTCTTCTGTATATTCTGCTTTTTTTGCCATCTTAAAGCCATCCTTAATAATTTTTCAAAAAAAATATAATCGCAATATATTTTACACTATATATTGCGATTAAGTCAAGTTTTAACAACTAAATTTTGGTTATTCACTTTTAAACGGTATTTGCTTTTTTTAATTTCCGCTTTTCTTCTGCACCTTTCTCTTGTTGCCTTTTTCGTCAACGATATATGTATTCTCAAGCTGACCTACAAGGCTTCTTTTGAATCCGTCAATATATTCACGGCGGAGTATTGCCTGTTCTTCCTTTTCTTCGGATGTAAGCTCTTCTGTCCGTGATTTTCTTGCAAGATAATTTATTCTGTCAATTTTTGCCTGTTCCATAATTCAAATTTCCTTTTATTTTTATTGCGTATAATATAATACCACAAAATATTATCGGTTTACAAGTAAATAAAAATATATTAAAATAATAGTTAATATTGCTTTGATTTCAGGTGCGTTATGGATTTACATTTGCCCGAAAAAGTGAACAGTGCAATCAGGCTGTTAAAGGATAACGGCTATGAAGCCTATGCCGTCGGAGGCTGTGTGCGTGATATGGTTATGGGCATTGAGCCTCACGATTTTGACATTACAACCTCTGCCCTGCCCGAAGAAACAGAAAGAGTTTTTGAGGGTTACAGAATAATAGAAACGGGCATTAAGCACGGCACGGTTACGGTGATTATTGACGGTGAGCCGTTTGAAATTACAACATACAGAATTGACGGCGACTATCTCGACAACCGACATCCCGAAACGGTCAATTTTTCAAGAAATCTGAAAGACGATTTGTCAAGAAGAGATTTTACAATGAATACTCTTTGCTTTAACGAGCAAGACGGACTTGTTGATTTATTCGGCGGAATTGATGACATAAGAAATGAAACGATTCGCTGCGTCGGAGAGCCTGACAAAAGATTCAACGAAGACGCTTTGCGAATTATGAGAGCTGTTCGTTTTGCAAGCGTACTCGGGTTTAAAATTGATAATGAAACATCAAAAAGCATTTTAAAGAATAAGGAGCTTCTTAAGAATATTGCTGTTGAGCGTATCCGCGAGGAATTCACCAAGCTCATTTGCGGTAAAAATGTAATTGATATTGTAAACGAATACCGCACAATTATTGAAGTAATTATTCCTGAATTTTCTCCTCTTTTCGGCTGTGAACAGAACACTCAGTATCACATTTACGATGTAGCGGAGCATACCCTGAGGGCTCTTGATTATATTGAAAACGATAAAATTCTCAGACTCACTGTGTTTTTTCACGATATTGCAAAGCCTTTATGCAAAACTACTGATGAAAACGGCTTTGACCATTTCAAAGGACACGCTGTTGCAGGCGAAAAGATGAGTAAGGAAATTTTAAGGCGTTTGAGATATGACAACAAAACCGTCGAAACGGTTTCAAAGCTTATCGGGCTTCATTCTGAGCGTTCCCCGAGAGATAAAATCGAAGCTAAAATGATGCTTTGTGAAATCGGCGAGGAATATTACTCATACTTTATGAAAGTACGGCGAGCCGACTGCTTTGCAAAGGCCGATCCTCATTCTCACGATGAAAAATTAAAGAATATGCAGTTATTCTTAAACGAAATAAAAGAGAAGAACGAGTGTTATTCTTTAAAGCATTTGAATATAAACGGTAACGATTTGAAAAAATCGGGAATATATGACGGAAAAGAGATAAACAGAATTCTTCGCACATTACTTATGCTCGTAATTGAAGAAGAGTGTGAAAACAGTCATGACGCTCTGTTAAGCAAAGCAGAAGAATTAAAACAGCAAGGACAAAACTATGCCAAGAAAAATCAGTTATAAGATTACAACTGAATACGATAAAAGAAAAGTCCTTGATTTGCTTAAGGAAAAGGGATATTCTCACCGGCTCATCACTAAGCTTAAACAAGCGCCTGACGGATTGTTATTAAACGGCAAGCATATCAGAACCGTTGATTTAATGCGGGAAAGCGATACGCTTGAAGTCAATCTTCCCGATGACAAAAAAGAAAGCATTTCAATTCCTGTCGAAATGCCGCTTGATATTATTTATGAAGATGATGATTTACTTATAGTAAACAAGCCTGCTATGTTAGCAGTTCACGAAAGCCATAATCATTTAGGCGATACGCTTTCAAATGCCGTTGCATTTTATCTGATCAATAAAGGAAAGCCTACAACCTTCAGGTCGGTCGGCAGGCTTGATAAGGGTACCTCCGGAATTATTGTATGCGCTTTAAACAAATACACGGCATCAAAGCTTTCAGGCAAGATTTACAAGGAATATCTTGCTGTTGCTTCATCTGTTTTTGAGGGTGAAGGCACTATTGACGCACCTATTTACAGACCGGACCCTATTATTACTGTCCGCACGGTTGATAAGCGCGGTGAAAAAGCCGTTACTCATTGGAAAGCGCTGAAAAGCGACGGTGAAAACACGCTTTTAAGGATTCATCTCGAAACAGGAAGAACGCATCAAATAAGGGTGCATTTTTCGCATATCGGTTCAGCTCTTGTAGGCGACACAATGTACGGAAAAGCAGATTCAAGAATTTGTCATCAGGCTCTGCACTGTTGCTATTGCAGATTTACTCATCCTGTTACGAATAAAACTATGGAATTTGAAGCGGAAATGCCCGATGATATGAAAAGCATTTTAGAATGATAAAAAGGAAGTAAGTATTTAAACTTGCTTCCTTTTTTTGATTATCTGTTGCCTTGTCCGTAGTAAGCATTTGCGCCGTGCTTACGGTTATAATGCTTATCGAGCAGATATTTTTCAATTCCTGCCTGTTTATTTTCTATCTCCGCAATTTCTTCGGTGCGGAACGCCATCTTTGCTACCTCTTCAAGTATAAGAGCATTTTCAACTGCTTTAAAGCAATTCTTGCCCCAACAGAAAGGTCCGTGTCTGTGAATCAAAACAGCAGGACAGTCCATAGGCTTGATATTTTCTTTGTTGAAACACTCAACAATTACCTTACCTGTATTAAGCTCGTATTCTCCCTCTACCTCTTGCTGTGTAAGTCCTCTCGTACACGGAATTGAACGGTTTGCAAAATCGGCATGTGTTGTGCCGTATGCTTTGATATCCCGTCCTGCCTGAGCGAAAGATGTTGCCCAAGCTGAATGTGTATGAACAACTGCTCCGATATCGGCAAATTGACGGTACAGTTCAAGGTGAGTCGGTGTATCTGATGACGGATTGAGGTCGCCCTCAATTTTATTGCCCTGTAAATCCACAACCACCATATCATCAGCGTCCATTGTTTCATAAGGTACACCTGACGGCTTGATTACAACATATCCCGTTTCTCTGTCGATTGCCGAAACATTGCCCCAAGTCAGAACTACAAGTCCGAATTCTTTCAGCTGCATATTCGCTTTAAAGACATCTTGCTTTAACTGTTCGAGCATTATTTGTTCCTCCAAATAACATCATTGTATTCAAGTTCGCGTCTGAATTCGGGAATTGTTGTGTCCTTATTGATATATACAAATTCAATTCCCATAATTTCAGCAAAGTCACGCATATGCTCTGCTGTTAAGTCATATGAAAGAACCGAATGATGCGCACCGCCTGCATAAATCCATGCCGCTGCGGAAGTTTTTAAATCCGGAACGGGTTTCCAAAGAACGCCTGCAACCGGTAGCTTAGGCATATCGTTTTCCTGAGTCTGACACTCAATATCATTAACTATCATTCTGAATCTGTCGCCCATATCAATCAGCGAAACAACGATTGCAGAACCTTTCTTTGCTTTAAACACAAGTCTTGCAGGGTCTTCTCTGTCGCCTATTCCGAGAGGATGAACTTGAATTTTCGGCTTTTCGCAAGCGATTGTCGGACAGACCTCAAGCATATGCGCACCGAGTATCATTTCGTTGCCTTTTTCAAGGTGCAGAGTATAATCTTCCATAAATGCAGTGCCCTTGCCTATGCCATCTGCCATAACTTTCATAATTCTTGTCATTGCGGCAACCTTCCAGTCACCCTCTGCACCGAAACCATAGCCTTTTTTCATAAGGTCCTGAGATGCAAGTCCCGGAAGCTGACGAAGTCCCTGTAAATCCTCAAAGTTTGTATGGAACGCTTTAAAATTGCCTCTGTCAAGGAATTTCTTTAAAGCAACTTCTTCTCTTGCCTGATAGCGAACAGCTTCTGTATTGTCTGTATCCATAATATATTCTTGCTCGTATTCAGCCATTTGTGCGTCAATTTCTTCTTCAGTTACCTTTTCAACCTCTGAAATGATGTCACCAACGCCGTAATGGTCAACTGACCAGCCAAGTTTGATAAGAGCTTCAACCTTATCTCCCTCTGTAACTGCAACATTTCTCATATTGTCTGAAATTCGGAGAACACGAAGCTTTCTTGATTCCGCAGCACCGACTGCGGCTCTCATCCAAACGCCCATCTGCGCTGTAAATTCTTCGTCCTGCCAATAGCCAACGATTACCTTTCTGTTAAGGCGTAAACGTGCCGCTATGTATCCGTGTTCACGGTCTCCGTGTGCTGACTGATTAAGATTCATAAAGTCCATATCAATTTCGCTCCACGGAATGTCACGGTTGAACTGCGTATTGAGATGAAGATAAGGCTTTCTCAATGCAGTAAGTCCTTTTACCCACATTTTTGATGGTGAGAATGTGTGCATCCAGGTAATAACACCTGCACAGTTTTCATCATTATTTGCCTCGTTCATAATATTATATATTTCTTCGCTTGTCTTTACGCATGGAAACCATTTTACAGTACAGGGAATATTTTTGTCGGCATTGAAGCCGTCAACCATTATTTTAGAATGTTTGTCGATTTCAACAAGTGTTTCTTCACCGTAAAGAAACTGTGAGCCGACTACAAAGTAGAATACAGAATTTTTCATAAATTTACCACCTTTTTTAAGATGAAATAATTATATTACATTGATGAAATTTTTTCAATATCAAACAAAAAATATGCCCCCAATTTCTTGGGAGCATATAAGTTTGAGTAATAACTTATCTCTTTGAGAACTGTGGTTATTCCCCACTGTGTGGGGAAATGTCTGCGACGCAGACAAAAGGGACGGGCACTGTCAGTGCCACGGCGAGCGCGAGCTGTGCACAAAAAAATATGCCCCCAATTTCTTGGGAGCATATAAGTTTGAGTAATAACTTATCT
>CAMFTS010000005.1 GCA_945988915.1 uncultured Clostridia bacterium | reverse complement strand
GCGTTTCAAGAACAAGCTTTAAGTGGGGTATCCCTGTAACATTCGATGACAAGCACGTTATCTATGTTTGGATAGACGCTCTTTCAAACTATATCACCGCGCTTGGTTATGACCCCGACGGTAGCAGTGATTTGTATAAAAAGTATTGGCCGGCAGATGTTCATATCATTGGTAAAGATATTGTCAGATTCCACACAATTTATTGGCCTATTATGCTTATGGCTCTCGGTGAGCCGTTGCCGAAACAGGTTTACGGTCATCCGTGGCTCTTATTCGGTGAGGATAAAATGTCTAAATCAAAGGGCAATGTTATTTATGCTGACGACCTCATTAAGGTTTTCGGCGTAGATGCCGTTCGTTACTATCTTCTTTCAGAAATGCCCCACGCATCAGACGGCTCAATTACTTACGAAACACTCATTGAAAGATATAATTCTGACCTTGCAAATACTATCGGTAACCTTGTAAACCGTACTATAACAATGCAGAAAAAATATTTTGACGGTGTAATTCAGCCTAATGATACAGCAGAAGCTCTTGATGATGAAATCAAGGCTCTTGCCGTTAAAACGCTTGCAGATGTTGATAAGTGCTTTAACGAATATAAAATTGCCGATTCTGTTGAATGTATCCTTACTCTTGCAAGAAGACTTAACAAGTACATTGATGAAACAATGCCTTGGGCGCTTGCAAAAGATGAAGATAAGAAAGCAAGACTCGGCGCTGTGCTTTATAATCTTCTCGAGGGTATCCGTTATCTTGCAATTCTGTTGAAACCGTATATGCCCGATACTTCAAAGGAAATTCTTGCACAGCTTAATACAAATATTGATTCTTACGCTTCGCTTTCAACATTCGGCGGACTTGAAGTCGGTGAAAGCGTCGGCGAACCAAAAGTTCTCTTCTCAAGAATTGACGCTGAAAAGCTTATTGCCGAATTAGTTGCAAAGCAGGAAGAACAGCAGAAAGCGGAAAAGGCAAAGATTAAAGAGGTGCAGGGAGTTGCACAGATAGGTATTGAGGACTTTGCAAAGGTTGAATTAAAGGTTGCGGAAATCAAGGCATGTGAGCCTGTCAAGAGAGCAAAGAAGCTCTTAAAGCTCACTCTTGATGACGGCAGCGGTACAGACAGAATCGTTGCAAGCGGTATTGCCAAGTGGTATGCGCCTGACGATTTAGTCGGTAAAAAGATTATTGTTGTTGCAAATCTTAAACCGGCAACTCTTTGCGGCGTTGAGTCAAACGGTATGATTCTTGCCGCTGACTGTTCAGAAGATGATGTCAAGGTTATCTTCGTAGATTCTTCAATTCCAAACGGTTCAAAGATAAGATAATGTATAATAATATTTTTGATACACATGCACATTATGATGACGAGCGCTTCTCCGAGGATTCGGAGGAGCTTTTGTCATCTTTTTTGTCTGACGGAATTTCAGGTGTAATATCTTGCGGTGTAAATGCCGAAAGTTCAAAAGCAAATATTGAGCTTGCAAAGAAATATCCGTTTATATATGCCGCTGTGGGATATCATGGGTTAAATACTGAAGATTTAACCGTCGATTATCTTGAAATCCTGTGCGAGCTCGTAAAAGAAGAGAAAGTAGTTGCTGTCGGAGAAATCGGACTTGATTATCACTATGAAAAGGAAACAAGAGATATTCAGCTTGAAGTATTCCGAAGACAAATTGAACTTGCAAATGAATACGACCTGCCTGTAATTGTTCACGACAGAGAGGCGCACGAGGACACATTGAATATTCTTAAAGAATTAAAACCGAAAGGCGTTGTTCACTGTTTCTCGGGCAGCGTGGAAATGGCAAAGGAAATAATCAGGCTCGGAATGTATATAGGCCTCGGCGGTGCTGTAACATTTAAAAACGCTGTTAAGCCTGTGGAGGTTGCTAAGTTCGTTCCCGAAGACAGATTGCTTTTGGAAACTGACGCGCCGTATATGACGCCCGTACCGTTCAGAGGTAAGCGTTGCACCTCTTTGCATATTCCTTACACTGCAGAAAAAATAGCCGAAGTCCGCGGCATTGATACTCAATATCTTCTCAATATTACCGACAGAAACGCAAGAATGTTGTTCAATATTAAAAGTTATGATTAATTAACTCTCCGCCTCCCTTGTGTAAAGAGCGACAGAGAGAACAAGCTCTCGTCAAGCGGTGGCAAAATCTTTGAGTCCGAAAGTAGTTTTGTTGTTAGCCTCCCTTGTGTAAAGGGAGGTGGCAAAATCTCTGAGTCCGAAAGTGGTTTGTTCTCCGCCTCCCTTGTGTAAAGGGAGGTGGCAAAATCTTTGATTTTGACGGAGGGATTGCCATTTATTTATTATTTTTACAATCCCTCAGTCATTTTTTCAAAATGACAGCTCCCTTTACACAAGGGAGCCTGAGGCTTATATTCAGTTTGTTTATCGGCGGAAAGTAGGGATTGCCATTTATTGATTATTTTTACAATCCCTCAGTCATTTTTTGCAAAATGACAGCTCCCTTTACACAAGGGAGCCTGAAGTTTATATTCAGTTTGTTTTATCAGCTGAAAGTATGGATTACAAGCATAACAAAAAGTTAATTCCTTTTGCAAAATAGCTTCGCAAAGAGATGACTAAAGAAGAAAAGCATCTTTGGTATGATTTTTTAAAAAACTATCCTATACGATTTTCAAGACAAAAAGTGTTAGGGAAATATATTGCTGATTTTTACAATGTTTGCGAATATTTAGATAAAGAGATAACAAACTCTATCGCACAACAAAAGTAGTTTAATGCTCCGCCTCCCTTGTGTAAAGGGAGGTGGCAAAATCTTTGATTTTGACGGAGGGATTGCCATTTTTTATTTTTACAATCCCTCAGTCATTTTTTACAAAATGACAGCTCCCTTTACACAAGGGAGCCTGAAGCTTATATTCAGTTTGTTTATCGGCGGAAAGTATGGATTGCCTTTTTTTATTTTTACAATCCTTCAGTCATTTTTTCAAAATGACAGCTCCCTTTACACAAGGGAGCCTAACATAAAAATAACCCGAGCAGTTCAACCAACTGTTCGGGTTCGTTTTTTTATAAATTCAAATTTAAACTCAATTACTTCCTGCGACTTCTCTGTCATGTGCCAAAGCCTTCTGTCTTGCATCTTCAAGCATCATTGACTTGACCTTCATAAGACGGGTTGTTGAGCTTCTTTCGTTTTCATCAAGTTTCATTGTTATATACTTGATGGTTTCCTCGTATTTCGGAATCATAACATGCTCAAGTGCGTTAACTCGTCTTCTTGTCTTTTCAATTTCAGCCGACATAAGCTGACAGCTTTTCTCTACTTCAGCAAGCCGCAACATAAGAGGCATAATATCAGAAAGTGATTTAACTGCATCGTCAAGGTCTGTTGAAGTGAATGCAAATCCGTATGAATAAATATCATTCTCATCAGCTGTTTTCAGCTTTGCATCGAATACAGGAAGCATTACGCTCATTACATTCTTTTCTTCGACTTCAAGACCCATTTCCTGTGTAGGCATCATAAGTGCGACATCAAGAGCCGAATCGCTCATTACGGAGCGTGCGACTGCCATATGCTGATTTGCTTCGCTTATTCCCTTTTCAACCTCTCTGCGAAGTTCCTTGTTCTCACGAACAAGGTCAAGGAATCTGCGCATCAATTCATCACGCTTGTCTTTAAGCAGTTTATGACCGCGCCTTGCAGTTATAAGTTTTCTTTTTAAATTTGTAAGCTCCATTCTTGTGGGGTTTACATTCATTACTGCCATAATATCAAATCCTCAAGGCCTGAATTATAATTTTTTACTTGCCGTAGTATTCGTCAAGAAGCTCATCGCTGATTCTCTTCAATTCACTTCTCGGGAAAATCTTAAGAAGCTTCCAGCCGATATCAAGTGTTTCTTCAATAGGTCTGTCCGTGTCAAAGCTCTGGTTAATATATTCTTTTTCAAATTCATCGGCAAATTTTGCATAAAGTTTATCCATATCGGTCAATGCAGCTTCGCCGAGAACGACCATAAGTTCTTTTGCATCTTTACCTCTTGCATATGCAGAGAAAAGCTGGTTCATTGTGTTTGAATGGTCTTTTCTTGTCTTACCCTCGCCGATACCTTTATCTTTAAGACGGGAAAGTGACGGAAGAACATCAATGGGAGGAAGAATACCTCTGCGGTACAAATCTCTTGAAAGAATAATCTGTCCTTCTGTGATATAGCCCGTAAGGTCGGGAATAGGATGCGTTTTATCGTCTTCAGGCATTGAAAGAATCGGAATCATTGTGATACTGCCTTCTTTGCCTTTTTGTCTGCCTGCACGCTCATAAATTGATGCAAGGTCAGTGTACATATATCCGGGATATCCACGGCGTCCGGGAACTTCCTTACGAGCTGCCGAAACTTCACGCAAAGCATCTGCATAGTTTGTGATATCCGTCATAATAACAAGGACATGCATACCCTTGTCAAATGCAAGATATTCAGCGGCGGTAAGAGCCATTCTCGGAGTAGCAATTCTTTCAATCGCAGGGTCATTGGCAAGGTTTGAAAACATAACCGTTCTGTCAATGGCACCTGTTTCTTTAAATGAATTGATGAAGAAGTTTGATTCTTCAAATGTAATACCCATTGCGGCAAAAACAACAGCGAATTTTTCGTCCTTTCCTCTGACCTTTGCCTGACGGGCTATCTGTGCCGCAAGCTGTGCATGAGGAAGACCTGAAGCCGAGAAAATCGGCAGTTTCTGTCCACGGACAAGTGTATTAAGACCGTCAATAGCTGAAACACCTGTCTGAATGAACTCCTGCGGATAAGCTCTTGCGGCAGGATTCATAGGAAGACCGTTGATATTCATTCTCTTATCGGGAATAATTTCAGGTCCGCCGTCAATAGGTCTGCCAAGTCCGTCAAAGACGCGTCCGAGCATATCTTCCGAAACGCCGAGTTCCATCATACGGCCTAAAAATCTGACCTTGCTGTTTGAGAGATTAATACCGGTTGAAGGTTCAAAAAGCTGAACAAGTGCGTCTGAACCGTTTATTTCAAGTACCTTGCACCGTCTTGTTTCACCGTTTGCAAGCTCAATTTCACCAAGCTCATCAAACTTAACATTTTCAACTTCTCTTACGAGCATAAGAGGACCTGCTACTTCTTCGACTGTTCTGTATTCTTTCGGCATCAGTATTCCTCCTTCGTGTTAATTACTTCAACAATTTCTCTCTTGAGCTGAGAAAGTATTTTTTCATATTCATCGTCTGTATTTTCTTCTTTAATATACTTGAATCTGCCGATAAGCTCTCTTGCGGGAAGCGAAACAAGCTTTTCAATGTCCGCACCCTTTTCAAGTGCTTCATTTGATTCATCAAAGAATGCAAGAACAAGGCTCATCATATAATTCTGCTTTTTAAGTGAAGAATATGTGTCAACCTCGTGGAATGCAAGCTGATGTAAGAAGTCTTCACGGATACTTCTTGCGGCTTCCATCTTAAGTCTGTCTGTTGATGAAAGAGCGTCCATACCGACAAGCTTAACAATTTCATCAAGTGATGCTTCATCAGAAAGCAGACCCATAATTCTTGTTCTCATCTTTGTCCAATCCGAATTAACATTTTCATTGAACCAAGCACCGAGATTATCTGCATAAAGAGAATACGAAGTCAACCAATTGATTGCAGGGAAATGTCGCTTATATGCGAGTGATGAATCAAGTCCCCAGAACACCTTAACAATTCTGAGTGTTGCCTGTGAAACGGGCTCTGAAATATCACCGCCGGGAGGTGAAACAGCTCCGATAACCGAAAGCGAACCCTCTTGCTCACCTGAGCCGAGAACCTCAACACGACCTGCTCTTTCATAGAACTGCGCAAGGCGCGAGCCCAGATATGCGGGATAACCTTCTTCACCGGGCATCTCTTCAAGACGGCCTGACATTTCACGCAAAGCCTCAGCCCAACGGGAAGTTGAGTCAGCCATAAGAGCAACCGAGTAACCCATATCTCTGAAATATTCAGCTATTGTAATACCCGTGTAAATAGACGCTTCACGAGCGGCAACAGGCATATCGGAAGTATTTGCAATAAGAACAGTTCGTTCCATAAGAGATTTTCCCGTGTGCGGGTCTATAAGTTCAGGGAACTCGTTAAGAACATCCGTCATTTCGTTACCGCGCTCACCGCAACCGATATATACAACTATATCTGTTTCAGCCCATTTTGCAAGCTGATGCTGTGTAACCGTTTTACCGCTTCCGAACGGGCCGGGGATTGCCGCAACACCGCCCTTAGCAATAGGGAAAAGTGCGTCAACAACACGCTGACCTGTTATAAGAGGCATATCCGGAGGTAATTTTTTCTTGTACGGCCTTCCGCGTCTTACCGGCCATTTCTGCATAAGTGTTACAGGAACGGTTGTTCCGTTCTCTGTTTCAACGGAGCCGATTTTTTCTTCAACTGTATAGTCACCCTCAGCGAGAGTTTTTACTGTACCGCTTACGCCAAACGGTACCATTATTTTATGTCTGACAATATCAGTTTCCTGAACATATCCAAGCTCATCGCCGGCAACAACCTTATCGCCGACATTAGCTGTCGGATAAAAATGCCATTTGATATCTCTCGGAAGCGCAGGAACTTCAATGCCCCTTGAAAGATTGTTACCGATTTGCTCCATAATCTTTTCAAGCGGTCTTTGAATACCATCAAATATTCCTTTAATAAGACCGGGTCCGAGCTCTACGCTCAAAGGTTCGTTTGTTGACTCAACCGGTTCTCCCGTTCCAAGTCCCGCAGTATCTTCATATACCTGGATTGACGCCTTATCGCCGTGCATTTCAATAATTTCGCCGATAAGTCTGTGCTCGCTTACACGGACAACGTCAAACATATTGGCATCTCTCATATTTTCAGCAACTACGAGAGGACCTGATACTTTTAATATTGTACCTTTACTCATTTATATTTTACCACCCTTCAAGGTTTGGTTTTAAACTGATTTTATTTTACAATATCCGAACCGACAGCCCTTTCAACGAATCGGCTGACTTGCTTCATACCTACGCCTGTATTACCTGAAATGCCCGGTATGGGAATAATCGCAGGTAAAGGTTCGTCATTGTATCTGTCAAGTTCTGACGAAATTTGAGATGCAAGATTTTCCGTAATATAAATTACGGCGTAACCGCTTTCAGAAATACGCCTGAGAGTTTTGATTGCCTCGGTTGTATCATCAACCGGGAAAATACTTACACCGAGCGATGCGAAGCCGTAAATACTGTCACGATCGCCCATAGCAGCAATCTTATACATAAAGCTCACGCATCCTTTCTCTGATGACATCGTTAGAAACGCCGCTCAGTTTAGCCGAAAGAATTATTCTCAGGCATTTTATCTCTGTTTCTCTTGCCACATAATAGCCTGCAAGAGGACTTATTCCGAAAACAGTCATTTTTGCCTTTTTCATAATTCTTATTGACTCGTCATCGCAGTATTTCTCAAACGAGGAAGTACCTTTTTCAAAGGCTTCCTTTAACTTTGAGAATCCTTTTTGACCTAAAAATTCAAACAATTCATTTTCGCCCTTTAAAGCTTCCTCAATGAACTGTTTTTTGTCAACAAGCGAATTCTCTGCAACAGCCATTTCTAAGAATGTTTGATTTTTATTGGTTTTCACAGAACGGTAAGCAGTTTTAACATTAGTAAGCAAGCAAAACTGTTGAGCGTATTCGATTAAAGTATCGTCGTTGCTCTCGCTCGCAAATGAAAGGATTGCTTCGAGTGCCGCCGTATCGATTATAATATCGCAAAGCTGACCGTTTCCCGTTTTTACAATCGTATCATAAGCCTTCTTTGCCGTATCGGCAATCAATTCGGGTAATTCTTCAAACTTTCTTTCGCTTATACTCTCAAGCATTTTTTCTGCGTCGTAAATACAGGGTGACACAAAGAATTGCTTTGCATCGTTTTTGGTCATTTCGGACTTGAGAATTGCTTTTAAGTTCTGAAAATCATTTTTTACAATGAAAGTTTTGAGAGCATCAGCTTCGGGTGCACTTTCGTTGATTTTTTGCCAGGTTTTTTCCAGCTCGTTATCAAGCATTTTGGAATAATTATTTCCTGCAGGCAAATCATAACCCTTTTCTCCAAGCATACTGACTGCTTTTTTATAATCGGGAGCGTTGATTAACTGTTCCAAATCAGACTCCTTTAACAGTGACAGTTCGTTAGCACGAATTGCAGCTACCGCAAAAAGATAATCCTTGTTTTTCAAAACGCATCCCTCCTTTATCAGTTGAATAACAAATTGTTTAGCATATCTCTGATTTCATCTCTTTTTGACGCTGCTATTGCATCAAAAGAGCAGTTTACATCTATATCGCCGTAAACTAAAATAAATCCACTGTCAATGTCTGTGCTCTTGCCAAGCTTTATTTTTGACTTTTTAAGTGAATTGTTAACACTGTCAATGAAATTTACAGGCAATTTGTTTGTGTCCTCAGATGAAAGACGCAACTCGCCCTCGCCCGGTCTTGCATTTTTAATAACAAGCTCTTTGAGTATCTCAAAATATTCCTTCTTAGGTAATGCTTTAATAACTTCAAGAGAGCGTGCCAGCGTGTCGTCAATAATACCGAGCTTTTCCTTAAGTACCGTACGCTTAGCCGTAAGTACTGCAGAAGACTCTGCGGACTGAATGATAAGCTCGGCTTTTTTATCAGCCTGAGCTTTCCTCACACTTATAAACTCCTGTGCATCTGCCTGAGCTTTACCGATTATTTCCTCAGCTTTTTTATTTGCATTTTCCGTAATTTCACGACAGCGATCATTCGATTCATTTTCAATTTGTGAAAGTATCTTTTCAAGACCTGTCATAAAACTTTCCCCTTAGAAGTTTAATCTTAAGATAAAGAGAATTGAGATAAGAAGAGCAAGAACGGCATATGTTTCAACCATAGCTGAAAGAACCATTGCCTTACTCTGCTGATCGGGCTTCTTAGCAACAACAGAAACGCCTGCTGCAGCAACCTTTGCCTGTCGAATTGCTGAGAAATAGCCTACAATAGCAATAGGAAGACAAGCAGCAAATACCTGCAGACCCTGACCCCATGTAAGTTCAACGGGTGCGCCGCTCAAAAGCTTAATCTTAATCATAACCATAATAGCTGTAATAAATCCGTAAAGGCCCTGTGTACCGGGAAGGATTTCAAGAATAAGAACCTTTGTGAACTTTGAAGGATCTTCAGAAATAAGACCTGCTGCAGCCTCACCTACCATACCAACGCCCTTTGCTGAACCCATACCGCTTAAAAGTGCTGCAAGAGCTGCACCTGCGATAGCTAAACATAAACCTAAATTAGCCATTATTATTTTCCTCCTTGAGTTTAAATGATTTTGAATTTACTTTAAGAGGGTTAAAGGCTGTACCGCCGCCCTCGTAAAATCTTGAAAAGAATTCAACATACTGTAATCGGTTTGTATGAACATAAGCACCGATTATATTTATGCCGAAATTGATGGCGTGTCCGACTATGAACACGACAACGAACAGCAATGTTTTTACAACTGTGTTTTCGGGTAATGTGCCCATCATATTTACAACATTGCCGATAATGCCCGTAACAAGTCCCAAAGCGAGCAATCTCGAATAAGAAAGAATATCACTAAGATATCCGGATATCACATTATAAAGTGCATAAAGACCCGAGCCGAGTTTTCCGACGATGTTCTTTGACGCTCTTCCCGCAGTAAGAATTATCAGTATTACTCCGACGAGAGAACAATACTTTCCGATATCGGTTATGCTCTTAGGAACATCAACAATCATTCCTGCGCAAATCGGAGCAACGCCGCCGACTGCAAGATAAATTGAAGCAACATCAAAAATTGCACCGAGCTTATCTCCCTGTTTCCATGTCATATATCCTTTTATTGCAACTCCGGCAAACAAGTGAATAATACCGAAAAGGAAGCACCAAAGCATTGTTATCATCAGGTCATCGCCCTGAGGATTGAGCCACAAGTACAATCGCATTTCGGGAAGATTCAAGTAATTGACTCGGACAGTATTGATTAAATCACCGAAAAAGCTTCCGAACATTATGCCCCAAAACATTGTCGAAATACCGCAGTACATATACATAAGTACTGTTTTTCTCTTATTGCCCTCCGGTTTACACTTTAGCAGTACAAACAATGTGCCCAATACCATAAGCAAACCGTAGCCTGCATCGGAAAACATCATACCGAAGAACAGATAATAAAAGAATCCCATTATAGCATTCGGGTCAATGTCATTCTTACCCGGCAATGAATACATTTCGGTAATTCCTTCAACCGGAGCGGCGAAAGAATTATTCTCAAGCAAAACGGGAATATCTTCTTCATCATCAGGTTCGCTTGTCAGAACAGCGCAGGAATACTTTTCTTCAAGCTGTTTAACAACCTTGTCGGAGTATTTTTCGGGAACATAGCCCGAAAGGTAGAATATTCTGTTTGTAACGGATATTTTCTTTAACGCTTCATATTTGTCAATTCTCAATGTCAGATAATCGATCAAGAAGCTTATTTCATAAATTTTGGAGGAAAGCTCTGCAATTTTGCTTCTGTTTTCTTCCGTTTCTTTTTTCAGATTTTCAATCTTGTCCGTATTTTCACCGATAATCTCTTTAACCGGTCTGTCAGGCAATTCACTCGGTCTTACAAAGCCTAAAGAGCGAAGCGCTTCAAGAACCTTTTCGGCATCACTGCGCATACAGATAATTGCCGCGCAAGACTGCATATCGCTTGAATAAACAACCTCTGTTTCTATTGTTTCGATTTCAGGTAAAAGTTCTGCAAGCTTTGTCTTGATTGTTTCATCTGTCTGCCTGTCGGGGAAGGTTCCCGCAAAGGCAGTAACATATTTTGTCGGCTTGCACTTTAGCGGTATATCAAGCTTTTCCCAGACAGCTAATGAAGAATTCACCGTTTCAAGCCTTACTATGTCAACTTTTGCCTGAGAAATATTCTTTTGAAGCTCAAGAATATCATAGCACAAAGCCATTGTCATATCGGCATCGTCAGCTAAATCGAGGAATTTTGACAGTTCTAATTCCTTAGGCGGCTTAAATGAGTCCAGCATTGAGCTTTTGTGTTCGGAATAAGTTTCAACGGTTTCTCTCGCCTGCCTGGCGGTTTCAAGAGATTTTTCAAGCTGAGTAACGCTGTAAGCCGTGTCAAGTGAAGACATACCCTGAGGCACTTCGTGCTTTGAAAGCTCAACTACACCCTTACGCTGAAGAAAATCAATTACTTTTTTGCTGTCGTCTATAAGAGATATTACTTCAATTTTCTGCATCTTAAGTTTCGCCGTAATTATCACCTCGTTTCGTTAATCGTTCAAATAAAATCGGCTGTTAGCCCGCAATAATATTTCTTATTGCTCCGACTGCCTCTGAAAATTTTGAATCAGCTTTTCTTTTTAGCTCCTGTGCATCTTTATGAGCCTTTTCCTCTGCCTTTTTGTTAACGATTTCCGTTTCTGCTTCGGCAGTTGATATTGCATTTTTTTCATAAGCACAAGCCTCTTTTTCGGCCTGTTCTAAAATCTGTTTTGCCTTTGCCTGAGCCTCTTCAATAATTTGCTGAGCCTCTTCTGTTTTTTTCTGCTCGTTTTCAAGTGTTTCCTTTTCTTTTTTCAACACTTCATCAAGCATTTTTGCAGCCATAGTTTTCACCTCTTGTGTATTATTTGCTCAAAAATTATAAATACTTCATTACATTTTATATAGTATAACACATATTTAACAATATAGGAATAGCTTACCTGTAAATTATTTGTTAAAAATCATTCCGACTAAACAATTTATCAATAATATTAAAAATCTTTTCATTTTTCATCAAACAAGTATATTATATGTTGATTATCGGACAATTTTAAATTATAATATCATAAGCAAAAACTTTAAAAGTATTAAGGGTGTAAAAAATGAACGAGAAGAAAATGGATAGCAGAGTTCGCAGAACAAAAAAGCTTCTTCGCGAAGGTCTTGCTCAGTTAATGCTGGAAAAGAGCGTAAAAAAAATATCCGTGCGTGAGCTGTCGGATCTTGTTGAGATTAACAGAGGTACATTTTATCTTCATTATAAGGATATTTTTGACCTCGTAAAAGAAATCGAAGATGAACTCTTTGAAGGATTTGAAGAAATTGTTAATTCACATGAAGTACTTTACAGCACAAACAGTTTCGACGGATATTTCAAGGAAAATGTCTATCAGTTCATCGTTGACATATGCCTGTTCCTTGACAAGAACAAAAAGATGTGCAATGTTCTTCTGAGTCCTAAAGGGGATCTCGATTTCGTGCTTAGATTAAAGAAGTTCATCAACGAAAAATGCTATGAGGAGTTCTTTCAAAACAAGCGCACGGAACCGATCAGAGATAAATTTAATTATGCCTATGCTTATTTTGAAGCAGGTGCCATGGGTATTCTCGGTTACTGGCTCAAAGACAAGTCGCCTGACAGAGAATCTCCCGAGGAAGTTGCAAAGACGCTTGAACATATTTTCCTTTACGGTATTTCTTACTTAACAAAAGAACAAAGGGGTTAAACATATAATGACAAGTCTTCTTATTAAGCTTTTTATTAAGGACAGTGAAAACATAAAAGACCCGCGTGTCAGATGTATGTACGGTAAATTGAGCGGCATGGTAGGCATTGTCGTTAACTTGCTTCTTTGCTCCGCTAAATTTTTTATAGGATTTATCAGCGGAAGCATCACTATCACGGCAGACGCCGTAAACAACTTATCAGATGCCGGCTCGTCAATCGTTACGCTTTTCGGTTTTAAGCTTTCTGAAAAGCCCGCCGATTCCAAGCATCCGTACGGTCACGGCAGGATTGAATACATATCAGGTCTGATTGTTTCATTTCTTGTATTACTGATGGGATTTGAGCTTATCAAAACCTCAGTCGGTAAAATCAGAGAGCCGCAGCCTGTTCAATACAGCACAGTCGCTTTGGCTGTTTTAATAGTATCAATTTTAGGTAAACTTTGGCTTGCCTATTTTAATTCAAAGCTCGGCAAAAAAATCAACTCGACTGCAACACAAGCGGTTGTAGCAGACAGCCTGTCGGATACTGCTGCAACGAGTGTTGCATTGGTTTCATTGATAGTCGCAAAATTCTCAACAGTCTGCGTTGACGGATATTTCGGATTGGCGGTTGCATTATTCATTGTATATTCAGGAATCAATCTTATCAGAGAAACTATTGCGCCTCTTTTGGGTATGCCTCCCGAAAAAGAGTTTTATGATGAAATCAAAGATTTTATTATGTCTTATGACGGCGTTGTAGGCGTGCATGATTTAATTATTCACGACTACGGTCCCTCAAGACTTTTTGCTTCAGCGCACGCTGAAGTTCCTGCAAACATCGACGTTTTGGTAAGTCACGACACTATTGACCTTATTGAGCGTGATATCGCAAATAAATACGGAATGTTAATTTCAATTCATCTTGACCCGGTAGTCGTTGACGATGAGAAAATCAATAAGCTCAAAGAAATTACACAGAACGCAGTTGTATCGGTTGACGAAACTTTTACAATGCATGATTTCAGAGTTGTTGACGGCACAACACATACCAATCTTATCTTTGATGTAGTAGTTCAGCACGGATGTAAGCTTGAAAGAGAGGAAATAATAGATACGATTAGTGACAAATTAAGCAAAATAGACGAAAGATTCTTCTGTGTAATCACTATTGATTATGCTTTTGACTAAACTTTAAAATTATTTAAAAAGCCCTTTAATATTTTGTCGAAATATAGTAAAATATAAGTGCTTAAATTAATATGTTGCTTTGGAGGATGTTTATATGCCGGATTATACACAAGAATTCACAACAATTCCCTACGGACCTCTCGGTATTATTGCTTTACCGGGTTGCGAGGAATTAGCTTCAAAAATTGATAAGTATATCGTTAAATGGCGCGCACAGAAACAGTCTGAACACAAACACAGTATTGCTTTTGCCGGTTATGAACGAGATTCATATCTTATAAAAGCTTCTTTTCCCCGTTTCGGTACAGGCGAAGGTAAAGGTACAATTTCAGAATCAGTCAGAGGCTATGACCTGTTCATAGTTGCCGATGTGTTTAATTACGGCGTTACACATAATGTTTACGGAATAGAAGTACCAATGACTCCCGACGAACATTACGCAAACCTTAAAAGAGCTATTTCGGCTGTTTCGGGTAAGGCGCACAGAATCACGGTTATTATGCCTATGCTTTATGAAGGCAGACAGCACAAGCGTTCATCCAGAGAATCCCTTGACTGTGCTCTTGCATTACAGGAGCTTTGCAATATGATGGGCGTTGACAGTATCATCACCTTTGATGCTCATGACCCGAGAGTTCAGAACGCAATCCCTCTTCACGGCTTTGAGAATGTTCAGCCTGTATATCAGATGATTAAGGCTCTTGTCAACAATGTTCCTGACCTTAAGCTTGACAATGATCATATGATGGTTATTTCACCTGATGAGGGCGGTATGGGAAGATGCATCTACTATTCAACAGTTCTCGGTCTTGAACTCGGTATGTTCTACAAACGCAGAGATTATTCAAAGGTTGTTAACGGCAGAAATCCTATCGTAGCTCATGAATTCCTCGGTGATAATGTTGCAGGCAAGGATGTTATGATTGTTGACGATATGATTTCTTCCGGTGAATCAATGCTCGAAGTTGCTACAAAGCTTAAAGAGCTTGGTGCAAAGAGAATCTTCGTTTTCTCATCGTTCGGTCTTTTCTGCGAAGGACTTGAAAACTTTGACAAAGCTTATGCTAACGGCACTATTACTAAGGTATTTACTACTAATCTTGTTTACAGAACTCCTGAACTTCTAACGCGTGAATGGTTCTGTGAAGTTGATATGTCAAAGTATGTTTCATATATTATCGACACGCTTAACCATGATATGTCAATCAGCAGTCTTCTTAATCCTGCAGACAGAATTGACGCTCTGTTGAGATCAAAAGGCATTAAATAATTAAACAAAGTGATTATATAAACCGGTGTTTTTCACCGGTTTATTTTTTTCTATTGACTTTTTCCGAAAAGCATAATAAAATATTTAATCGGTTAATATTTAATCGGTTTAATATTTGTCGAAAGGAGAAAAAAGATGTCTTTTGATATAAAATCCCTGACGCGTTCATTTATGGACTTTGAGTGTTACCGGCGTTTTGTTATACATAATACTTTAAAAGACAGTAAGGTGTATTTCGGTCAGCCGCCAATACTTGACTACCTTATTGAAAACGGAAGCTGCACGCAAAACGAGCTCTCTTCTGCAATGAATGTTTCACCTGCTTCCGTGGCAGTTTCAATTAAAAGAATGCAAAAAAGCGGTCTTGTAAAAAAGGTTAATGACACTGCCGATATGAGATGCAATAAAATCACAATAACAGAGCTCGGAAAAAATCAAAGCAAAGAAATACATGCCCGATTTGATGAAATCGATGCAAAAATGTATTCAGGTTTTTCGGAGGAAGAGCTTATTCAGCTGAAAAGCTATATTAACAGAATAAACAACAATTTAACAGAAAGTATTCCCGATAAAAGATCTGCCATAAAAATGTTAAAAGAATCTATGCTTAAAGACGGAGGTGAAGGCAATGTTTAAGTTGCTGAAATATGCTAAGAAATACAGTATTTATGCTTTTATTTGCCCGTTTCTGATGGTAGGCGAAGTAATATTTGAATTACTTATTCCACAGGTAATGGCAAGCATTGTTAATATTATCAGCTCTCCCGATGTGGCACAGGCAAGTCTTGAAACAATTTTTAAATTAGGTGTCAGAATGTTGACCTACGCTTTGTGCTCGTTGTTCTGCGGATCTCTCGCCGCAAGACTTGCTTCGGTCGCAGGTATGGGTTTTGGTGCAGATGTTCGTTCTGCGTTGATAAAACAGGTACAATCCTTTTCCTTTTCAAGCATTGATAAATTTTCAACAGCTTCTCTTATAACCAGAATGACAACCGATGTCAACACTATACAAAACACTTTCTTAATGCTTATAAGAGGTCTTTTCAGAGCACCTATTCAGCTTGTTTCCGCACTTGTAATCTGTATTACAATAAGTAAAAGAATTTCAAGCGTTTTTGCTGTTGTTCTTCCTTTAATAGTCATAATTCTTGCAATCGGCGCTCCTATTGCGCTCAAGAGATATAAAATAATGCTTAAAAAGTTTGACTCTTTTAACGCATCAATACAGGAAAATCTTATGAATATCCGTGTTGTAAAAGCATTCGTCAGAACTGATTATGAAAAGGAAAAATTTAAAAATTCAAATGATGATTTAACGGCATCGGCAATTCACGCCGAAAAACTTATTATACTCGGTGAGCCCCTTTTGATGCTTGTTATGTTTACAACAATTATGGTGATTGTTCTTGTATCTGCAAAAGCAATTACTCTTATGGAAATATCTGTCGGTGACTTCACAGCCGTATTCTCATATGTTATGCAAATTCTTATGAGCTTCCTGTTCACAATCGCTATGATTGCACAGTTGTTTATGTCAGAAGCAAGTGCAAAGCGTGTTCAGGAAGTGCTTAATGAAACCTCAGATATAACTGACCCTGAGAATCCCATTACCGAAGTTAAAGACGGAAGCGTTGAATTTAAAAATGTTTCATTTTCTTACGGCAAAGGAAAGAACATAATAAAAAACGCATCATTCAAAATCGAAAGCGGCGAAATGATAGGCATTATGGGAGCCACAGGTTCTTCAAAGTCTTCTCTCGTACAGCTTATACCCCGTCTTTACGACACAAGCGAAGGAGAAGTTCTCGTCGGCGGTGTAAATGTAAAGGAATACAACCTACATTCACTTCGCGATGCTGTAAGTATGGTGCTTCAGAAAAATGTCCTTTTTTCAGGCACTATTGCGGATAATCTGCGTTGGGGTAACAAAGATGCTACAGATGAAGAACTGATAAAGGCTTGCGAAATTGCTGACGCACACCAATTCATTGCTTCATTCCCTGACGGCTACAACACCGACCTCGGTCAAGGAGGCGTTAATGTTTCAGGCGGACAAAAACAAAGACTTTGCATTGCCCGCGCATTATTGAAAAATCCGAAAATACTTATTCTTGACGACTCAACAAGCGCAGTTGATACTGCAACCGACGCAAAAATCCGTTCAGGCTTGAGAAATTCAATGCCTGATACAACAAAGATTATTATCGCTCAAAGAGTTTCTTCAATTTCCGACTGTGACAAAATTATCATTCTTGACAACGGTAAAATCAACGATATCGGAACACATGAAGAATTACTTGAAAGAAACGAAATATACAAGGATATTTATTCCGCTCAGCAAAACGGCAGCGATGATTTTGATGAAATCGGAGGTGATGACTGATGCCGAAACACGGAGGACCTAAAGGGGCATTACCAAAGCCAAAAGACACAAAAAGAACCGTTAAAAGACTTTTAACATATATCGGAAAAGAGAAATGGCTGCTTGCCGGTATGATAATTTTCGTCGTTTTAAGTTCGGTTGCAGGCGTTTGTGCTTCAATTTTCCTTCAGCCCCTTATCGACGATTTACTTTCAAATATTGCGGGTAAAGAATTCAGCTTTGCTCTGTTTAAGCCTGTGCTGAAATATTTGCAAATTATGGCGGTTGTATTTATTATCGGAGTTGTTGCTTCTTACGGCAAGGCCAAATGTTCTGTATTTCTGACCGCAAGAATTCTTAACACCTTGAGAAAAGAATTATTCAATTCCGTTGCGGATTTGCCTATAAGCTTTTATGATTCACGGCCAAACGGTGAAATAATGTCAAGATTTACAAACGATGTTGAATCTTTAAGGGCATTTTTAAGTCAGGGCTTAACGCAGTTGATTTCATCGGCAATCACGATAATCGGCTCATTCGTCTTTATGATTTATTACGGAAAAGCACTCACCGTTCTTGTTATTATAATGGTTGCCGTAATGATTTTCATAACTAAAACACTTGGCGAAAAATCGGCATACTTCTTTAAGCGTCAACAGCAGGAATTAGGCTCTGTTAACGGTTATATTGAAGAAATTATCGAGGGCCAAAAGGTTGTAAAGGTATTTAACCACGAAGAAGAAGTAAAAGAGCATTTCAGCGAAATAAACGAGGAGCTTCGCAAGGCATCCACAGGTGCTAACACTTTTGCAAGTATTCTTATGCCGTTAATGGGAAATCTTACTCATGTTAACTATGCGATTGCCGCATCCTTTGGTGCAGTTATTGCAATCAAGGGATTCTTCGGTATGCATATGACAGCAGGCAGCCTTGTTACCTTTCTACAGTATTCGAGAAATTTCTCACAACCTATCACACAGGTTTCACAGCAATTCAACAATGCGATTATGGCTATTGCCGGTGCAGAAAGAATTTTTGAATACCTTGACGAAAAAGCTGAAACTGATGAAGGCTATGTTACACTTGTAAACGCTAAAGAAGTAAACGGAAACATTACTGAATGTAAAGAGCATACCGGCACTTGGGCTTGGAAACACACTCATACTTCCGATGGCAGCATAACCTATAAAAAGCTTGAAGGACTTGTTGAATTTGAAAATGTAACATTCTCATATGACGGCAAAAAAACTGTTCTTCACGATGTATCACTTTATGCAAAGCCCAGTCAGAAGATAGCTTTTGTAGGCTCAACAGGTGCAGGCAAAACTACAATTACAAATCTCATTAACCGTTTCTATGAAATCAGTGACGGTAAAATACGGTACGACGGCATCAATATTCAAAAGATAAAAAAAGAGGATCTTCGCCGTTCACTCGGTATGGTTTTGCAGGATACCCATCTTTTCACGGGCACAATAGAAGATAACATTCGTTACGGTAATCTGGACGCAACAAAAGAGCAGATTGTTCAAGCAGCAAAGCTTGCGAATGCTCACGAATTTATTACAGCACTGCCTGACGGATACGATACAATTCTTACAGGCGACGGCTCAAACCTTTCACAAGGACAAAGACAGCTTCTCTCAATAGCACGTGCAGCCGTTGCGGATCCTCCCGTACTGATTCTTGACGAAGCAACAAGCTCAATCGACACAAGAACAGAAAAGCTTATTGAGCAAGGTATGGATAAGCTTATGGCAGGCAGAACGGTATTTGTTATAGCTCACAGACTGTCAACGGTTAGAAACGCGAACGCTATTATGGTGCTTGAGCACGGGAAGATTATTGAGCGCGGCGACCATGACGACCTTATCTCACAGCAAGGAAGATACTATCAGCTATATACCGGACAGTTTGAATTATCTTAAAACAAATTTTAAAGCGCTATCGATTTTACTCGACAGCGCTTTTTAACGGAATTTTTTGCTGACGACAACTTCATTGAAATTGTAATTGCTTGACTTTATTGGTAAATTATTATAAACTATTTACTTAACAGCGATTTAATTTACTAATAATTTTTAAGGAATGATAAATAATGCTTAAAAACTCAGAAAAATCACTTGATAAGCTCGTTGCTTTGAGTAAAACAAGAGGTTTTGTTTTCCCCGGAAGCGAAATTTACGGCGGTCTTGCAAATACTTGGGACTACGGCCCTCTTGGAGTAGAAATCAAGGAAAATATCAAAAAAGCCTGGAGAAAGAAATTTATTCAGGAAAACAAATACAATGTAGGCCTTGACTGTGCTATTCTTATGAATCCGCAAACTTGGGTTGCATCAGGTCATCTCGGCGGTTTCTCTGATCCTCTTATGGACTGCTGTGAATGTAAAACCCGTCACAGAGCTGACAATCTCATTGAAGATTTTGACGGTACAAATGTTGCAGGCTGGTCAAATGAACAGTTAAGCTCATATATTGAAGAGCATAACATTCCCTGTCCTAACTGCGGCAAGCACAACTTTACCGATATTCGTCAGTTCAACCTTATGTTTAAAACATTCCAGGGCGTTACTGAGGATTCAACTTCTGAAATATATCTTCGTCCCGAAACAGCTCAGGGTATTTTCGTAAACTTCCAGAATGTTCAAAGAACTACCAGAAGAAAGGTTCCGTTTGGTATTGCACAGATCGGTAAGTCTTTCAGAAACGAAATTACTCCCGGTAAATTCATTTTCCGTGTTCGTGAATTTGAACAGATGGAGCTTGAGTTCTTCTGCAAGCCCGGTACAGACCTTGAATGGTTTGACTATTGGAGAGGTTTCTGCCGTGACTGGCTCTATTCTCTTAACATTAAGCCCGAAAATCTTCGCCTTCGTGATCATGATCCTGAAGAGCTTTGTTTCTATTCAAAAGCAACAACCGACTTTGAATATATGTTCCCATTCGGTTGGGGTGAGCTTTGGGGAGTTGCTGACAGAACAGACTACGACTTAACTCAGCATATCAATACAAGCGGTAAATCACTTGAATATTTTGATCCTATAACAAACGAAAAATATATTCCGTATGTAATTGAACCGTCACTCGGCGTTGAGCGCTTATTCTTAGCTCTTCTTACCGAAGCATATGATGAAGAAGTAGTTGACGCAGAAAAAAATGACACAAGAGTCGTTATGCACTTCCATCCGGCTATCGCACCTGTTAAGGCTGCTGTTCTTCCTCTTTCCAAAAAGCTTTCGGAAAAAGCAGAAGAAATTTATCAGGAGCTTTCAAAGAATTTCAATGTTGAATATGACGATGCCGGCTCAATCGGTAAGAGATATCGCCGTCAGGACGAAATAGGCACACCTTTCTGCATTACTGTTGACTTTGAAACGGTCGGCGATGAAAATACACCTGCCGACAACTGCGTAACCGTTCGTGACAGGGATACAATGGAACAGGTCAGAATTCCTGTTTCAGAGCTTGTATCATTCATTGAAGAAAAGATTAAGTTCTGATTTTTATTTGCGGAGGGAAGAATTATGTCGGTTGCAGGACAAAAGATGCTTTTGATTATCAACCCTGTATCAGGAAAAAGACAGGGCGAAAAATACGCACAGATGATGATAAACAAATTCACTGCAGCAGGATATGATTTAAAGGTCGTTTTTACTAAAAAAGATGAAAATGCTTTTGATGTTACAATAAAGCACGGCAACGGTTTTGATTTAATTGTTTGTGTAGGCGGAGACGGTACACTAAAAGAAACCATTTGCGGTATAAATCATCTTGGGAAAGACATTCCTTTGGGTTATATTCCTACGGGTTCAACAAATGACTTTGCGAATTCAATCGGTATTCCGAAAAAGACAGAAGATGCTGTTCAAGCCATAATTGACGGTGAGCCGCATCCGATTGATATAGGCAAATTCGGAGACACGGAATTTATATATGTTGCGGGATTCGGAAATTTTACGGCAATTTCTTATGCGGCAAGCTTAAAGCTTAAAAATATTCTCGGCAGAAATGCTTATTATCTTATGGCTGTCAAAGAATTCTTTAAGCTGAAAGGCTATCATGCCCGTGTCGAAGCAGACGGTGAATTCTTTGAAGGTGATTATTTCTACGCAGAAGCATCTAACTCGTACAGCATAGGCGGTCTTCCCGTTTTGCACAATATCGGCGTAAAGTTTGACGACGGTTATCATGAATTGGTGCTTGTAAAAATGTTTAAAAGTCCCGCTGATTTTATGAGTCTCGTTAAATCGGTTATAACGCATGACATTACGCATAACGATCTTGTGGTTTTCAGACATTGTAAAAAAATTCGCTTTATGTTTGACGAACCGACTCCGTTCACACTTGACGGAGAATTCGGTGGAGATCAAACCGATATAACTATTCACAGCATTGAGCATGCCGTAAAAATTATTACACGCGAGCCTCTTCCCGTTGACGGTGACGGCGCTGAAAGTCCGGATCTCGTTATGGCAGACAAAGAATAATCTCAAAAAACATTTTTACACCCTCTTGACATTACGCTCAAGAGGGTGTATTATTGTGTAAAATATATGAATATATGCTCATATGTTCATAATCAAAATTGATTTGGAGATAATATAATATGAAAGAGAGAGATAAATCAATCATTCCGGTTGAACCTGATGATAATTGCATAATTTCCGAGCTTCCCGACACCGAAACGCTTTATGACCTTGCAGAGCTTTTCAAAGTATTCGGAGACAGCACAAGAATCAGAATTCTCGCTGCGCTGATGGGTAAAGAGATGTGCGTATATCACCTTTCGGAAGAATTGGAAATGGGTCAAAGCGCCATTTCACATCAGTTAAGGGTATTGCGTTCGTCCGGTCTTGTAAAGGCAACAAGAAACGGTAAAGAAATGGTTTATTCGCTTGATGACAATCATGTAAAAACAATTTTCGCACAAGGGCTTGAGCACATTGAGCACAAGCAAAAATAAGAGAGGAGAATAAATAATGACACACAATCATGATGAGCACTGCCACGACGGTTGCTGTGAGCACGAGCACAATCATTCACACGGAGTAAATCTTGAACTTTCTTGCTGCTGTGACGGATGCTCTCACAACGATAATGAAAATGAAGAAAAAAGCTCTAAGTTGTTTGAAATAATTACAGTCGTTTTATCCTTTGTTTTACTTATTGCAGGTTTGCTTCCGTTTTTAGATGAAACCGTTAAGTTCATTTTTTTCCTGGCTTCAGCCGTGCTTTCGGGATATGAGCTTGTTCCAAACGCAATTAAAGGGGCAAAGAAGCTTAAGCTTGATGAAAATTTGCTGGTGCTTATTGCAATCGTTGCCGCTTTTTGCATAGGTGATTGCTTTGAAGCGGCCGCTGTTTCTCTGTTCTTTAAAATAGGAGAAAGTGTTGAAGATTATGCTGTTGAGAAGTCAAAAAAAGCTATTGAAAAGCTTTATGAAATAACAACAAACAAAGCGACTGTGTTAAAGGATAACGGAAGTACGGTTGAAATTGATGCAGACGATGTTGAAATAGGCGACTTAATTTTAGTATCGCCGTATGAAAAAGTGCCTGTTGACTGTGTTGCCGTTGAAGACGGAGGCAGTGTTGATGCCTCTGCAATCACAGGTGAATCTGTCCCTATTGAGATTTCAAGCGGCGTCGCAGTATTAAGCGGAAGTGTTAACGGTCCAAGCATTTTAAAGCTCAAAGCGGCGGCAAAATTCAAGGACTCAGCGGCGGCAAAAATCATCGAAACGGTTGAAAACTCTCAGCAATCAAAGGGTTCTGCCGACAAATTCATAACAAAATTTGCAAGTATTTATACTCCGGTGGTTGTTGTTCTTGCAATTCTTCTTGCTATTATTCCATCACTCATTACAGGCGAGTGGGTAAAATTCATTCACCGTTCACTTGTGTTCTTAGTAGCTTCTTGTCCCTGTGCATTAGTACTTTCAATTCCGCTGGGTTTCTTCGCTGCAATCGGCGCTCAGTCAAAGAAAGGTATTATTGTAAAGGGTGGCAAATATATTGAAGCTCTTGCTAAAATAGATTCGGTTCTGTTTGATAAGACAGGAACACTTACCGATAATGAATTTGAAATCGATAAAATATATGCACTTAACGGTTTTTCCGAAGACAACGTTTTAAAAATTGCCGCTTTCGGCGAAAAGTATTCTACGCATCCTCTTGCCCAGACTGTTGTAAAGGCTTATCCCGATATAGATGAGAGCTTAATTAAGAACTTCAGCGAAATCCCGGGCAACGGTACAAAGATTTCGCTCGGCGGCAAGGAAGTCCTTTGCGGAAGCGAAAAGTACATGAAAAACAATTCGGTAGATACTAAGGAAATTAACGGTGCGCAGATTTATGTTGCTGTGGACAGAACCCTAATCGGTGCAATAGTTCTTTCAGGTAAGCTTCGCGAAACTTCAAAATCAGCCGTTGAGGGTCTTTTTAAGCTTGGTATGAAAAAAGTTGTTATGCTCACAGGCGACAATGAAAATGCCGCAAAAATGACAGCAGAAAAGTGCGGAATTTCCGAGTACAAATCAGGACTTCTTCCTGCGCAAAAGACAGAAATTCTTGAAGAATACAAAGACGAGGGCTACTCGCCTGCTTTTGTCGGTGACGGCATTAACGATACGCCGACGCTTGTAACTGCAGATGTAGGAATTGCAATGGGTTCAGGAACAGCGGCGGCTATTGAAGTAGGAGATATAGTCCTTATGAATCCCAACCCTGAAAATATCGTAAATGCTATTAAAATGTCAAGGCGCGCTATGAATATAATCAAAAGCAATATCGTGTTTGCCATAGCGGTTAAAGTAATAGTGCTTATACTTGGCGCTTTCGGTAAAGCTCCGATGTGGGCGGCAGTTTTTGCAGATGTCGGTGTTTGTATTCTTGCTGTATTAAATTCTTCAAGATTATTGATAAGTAAAAAATAAAAAATGACAAAGAAATAACCGGGCAGAAAGCGAAATTTCTGCCCGGTCGTTTTTTAATGTTAATCTACATATACATCAAGAATATTATCATCTGCTTTTAATAAAGCTATTATTTCATCAATAGAGTGTTCGGTCTTTGGGAAAATTAAGGCTTTTATTGTCGAAGTATCCTTATTCTTTTTAAGAATTGCTCTTTCTTCATCATCAAGGATTTCTATTGAATGAATTGTCGCACCGGCTTGTTTAATAATTCTTGCAATATCCGGAACTTCTCTCGCCAAATGTTTTGCTTCAATATATATAACCTTACCTGTATTACCGTTAACAATTATTTTCTTTAAAGAATTAAGCGTTATATAGATAACCACTGTTGCGACAATAGCTCCCTCATAGAAGCCTATGCCGACTGCTGTGCCGACGCAGGAAACAGCCCAAAGGCTTGCGGCCGTTGTAAGTCCTTTTACGGTAAAGCCTTCACGCAAGATAGTACCTGCGCCCAAAAAACCTATACCGCTTACAACAGAAGCGCTCATTCGAGTAATATCAATTCGTGCCATATCGTATTCCTTTGCCGCATATACAGCACTCATCATAATCAGTGCAGAACCGACGGCAACAAGGATATGTGTTCTGAATCCCGCAGGTCTGTGTGAATGTTCGCGTTCAAATCCTATAATACCGCTGAGCAAAACAGCAAGGCCGAGTTTAAGCAGGGATTCCAATGTCAGTCTTACAGGCTCATAGCTTAGAATTTGTTTTAATAACTCCATTAAATCAACTCATTTCTATATTCTCTTAACAAGATGAGGGATAAATACTACTATCAATGTCCACAGCGACTCAAACAGTATTATCTGTAAAACGCCTGCCTGCGTAAGTCCCGAAAGGAATGAAAACATAGCCATTAACAGAATACCTATTCCAACACCTACATACTGTAGAATCGTGCTGATATTCTTCTGTTCACTGATTGTAAACGCGGCAAGGAAGGATCTTAAAGCTGATTTTATCTTACCGTCGCATAGAATTCTGCACGGCTCTTTTTCAGTTCCTTTTTCGCTGTATTCCTTAAACATTACACCGGCAACGGGACTGATTATTTTAATAAAGTTGTGCGGAAGTCCGAAGTACTGTTCAACAAGCTCTTCGGTAATATTTGCATCGCTTGTCTTTACGAGTATATTTACACCTGCTTTTTCAAGCCTTCTGAAACACTGTGCTATATTTTCGTCAGCGCCGTAGCCTACAACAAACATAGCGGCAACCTTTCCCTCAACGGCGAGATACATAAGCTGTTTACCATTCTTCATATACTTTCGTTCTTCTTCCTTTGACTGCACCTCAACATTATGTTTGATTAGCAAATCGCGGTTTCCGACAAGAACTCTGTAATTGTAAATCCAGCCTGAACAACCGAGCTTTTCTTCATAAGCAAGAGATTCCACAGCAGGAAGCATTTCGCGTTTTTCAAGGATAACAGAATCAAACACATCAGCAAGTGCACCGTCAGACTGAATAACAACTGCCGCCGTATAGAGAATTGCCTCGTCAATTCTCATCGAATTAAACAGCTTAATTCCGTAAATGTTTGTCTTTGAACTGTTAAACATATCAACGCTGTCAATTATTACCGCATTAGTGTTAAGGACATCTTCAACAGCTTCGTATCCCGAAATCATTCCGTTATTCTTGTTAAGGCGTTTATTTGCTTCTTTTAATCCGAAGTAAACAGATACAAATGCCCCGGCCGGAACAGCCATAAGGTAAACGCCTGTCAAGGCACTTACGCCTACAAAAACATTCCTGTAAATAATCGACGAAATAATACCGACGATAAATCCGGCAGCCAATGCGACAGGTATAACAAGCTTAAACATATCTGTGGTGGGGTCAACGCTTCTTGACATTTCAACAAACTTGTCGGGAAAATCCACCTTGGCACGATAACGGATATCGGGGTCTTTTATCATTAATCCTCTTCCCGCTTCAAATGCTACATCTTCATCGTCAATTCTTTTGATAGCATAAAACTTTCCGTGTTCATTATTTAGCAATATGAAATTGGTAAAATCGTTTTCCAATTTAATATATTCGCCCAGATTAATAAGCATTACAGGAAAAACTGCAACGGCGGAATAAATGTGCATACCGCTAAGTACAAGTTCGCCGAATGCAAAAGATACAAGGCACTGTAAAATGCCTACAATAAGAGATATGCTTAAAGCAGTTGAAGAATTATACTTTTTCTTTTTAATCTTATCAGCGGCATCCGCGAATGATTTGTAATTAAGCGCGCTTATAACAATAAGTACTGCAAGATTCAGCGCGGAATATACATACGGACTGTTTGCAAAAAGCGTAAAATTAGAAAACATTGAAGTTATAATCGAACATACAAGTAAAATCAAAAGACCCGCAACAGACGAAATAAGCTTTAGCTTTGCCATACCGAGCTCTTTTGTAAAAATACCGTGAACAGCCTTTGCATCCTTAGGTCCAAAGAATTCGCGTGCAACTCTCACTTCTTCTTTTTCAATAGTCGGTGTTGCTTCTTCACGAATTTCTTCTTGAACGCTTTCTCTGTCAGATTCTTCGTCAAGTTCACTGTCTTTTGGAAGGATAACCTTTCTTGTAAGGCCGCTCTCTTCAGTATTATTATCGTTTTCCGATAAATCAAGAGTATTTTCCGTATCAGCAATTTCGTAATCCAAATTCGGGAAAAGCTTAAACTTACTTGCTCTGTCTTTACGAATCTTACGCAATTTTGCCTCTTCTTCAGCCTCGCTGACAATTCTGACTTCATCTTGATTGTCATCAAAGCCGTCAAGTACGATTTGGTTATCAAGCCTTTCTTCGTTAATATCCTTACTGCTTAAAGCCCCTGTCTGAATATCAGCTTCGAGTCGTTGCTGAGCTTCAAACTCATCAACGGCGTCAACAAGAATCGGAACCGGAGATAATCCGTCTTCGCCCGTCTTTTCAAGTTCAGGCTTTTTAACAACAACTCCGTGCTTTTCAATAGTTTTCTTCGGACTGTCTTTCGTCAGGTTAATATGGTCCTGTGTCTTTTCCAAATTCAGCCGGGGTTTATTAAAGAAACGCTCTCTGTACGGGTCTTTCTCCATTGAACTCTTTGGTATTTCACCCGTCTTAATTATTTTACTTTTACCGATATTATGCTCAATATTCTCCTTTCTGACAGATCTTGTTTCAACTTCATTGAAAATCCTTGTCTTTTCAATGGTTAACTGACCCGGAACATCAACAATTTTTTCTTCTTTAACTTCACTTTCTTTCTTTTCTTCCTCGTCTGCGACAGTAGAATCCAACAAAGGAGCTACATCATCTGCATAATCGGAAGAATTCATAACGAACTTGTTTTCCTCTTCTTCAAGCTCATCTGTAATATCTTCTATATTCTCTAAAGCAAAGCCTTCCTTATTGCCGTCAAGTTCTTTAAGTATTTCATCAATGTCTGATGCTAAAGGAGTTGTTTCCTCCGCATCATCATAATCATCAGCGAGCAAAGCGTCGATTTCTTCAATCGACCAAATCCTTCCCGTGTTTTCTTCTTTATCATTCATCCTTTTGACGTCATTTAAGATTTTATCAATCGAAATATCGTCATAAAAATCATTTGACTTCATTTCAGCACCCCAAATCTAAAAAAGTCAGTTTATCTTTTCGAAGCAATTTCGTACATCAATATACCCGCTGCAACAGATGCGTTTAACGAGTTAATATTGCCTTTCATAGGAAGTGAAAGAATTACATCGCATTTTTGCTTAATCAGCTTGCCTAAGCCCTTGCCCTCTGAACCGATAACAAGTGCCGCTGCCCCTGAAACATCGGCTTTTTTGTAATCTTGTCCGTCCATATCGGCACCGTAAATCCATAAGCCCTTGTCTTTGAGCTCATCTATTGTCGAAGCAAGATTTGCCACCCTTGCAATTCTCATATATTCAACCGCACCTGCACTTGTCTTGCCGACCGCATAGGAAAGCGAAGCGCTTCTTCTCTTAGGAATGATTACTCCGTGAACGCCTGCACATTCGGCAGTACGAATAATAGCGCCTAAATTGTGCGGATCCTCAATTTCATCACAAATCATAATAAAAGGCGGCTCATTTTTTGCTTTTGCATATTCAAGAATATCATCAACTGTTGAATACTCGTGTGCCGCAACATATGCCGCAACGCCCTGATGATTTCCGCCTCCGCACATATAATCAAGCTTTTTTGAGTCAACCTCTTTGACAATTCCGCCTTTTTCTTTCGCCATTGAAGCAAGTCGTAATAATGCAGGGTTGTTGTTTCCCCTGATTAAAAAGAGCGTATCAATTTCTCTGTCCGATTTCAAAGCCTCAGTAACAGCGTTTCTGCCGATAAGCAAGTCCGGCCTTTTCC